>NZ_BAAGGY010000036.1:0-15675 GCF_054658635.1 Agathobaculum sp. TL06 | reverse complement strand
GCTCAGCATTTATAAATTATCTGATTGAAAAATGGTCCAAGGTTAGCGATTAAAATCTTCGTTGAATTGATTATTGGCTGCATGGAGGTGTTAATATGTCTCGAGGTAAATCTGTTACAAAACTCTTGCTCGATTCCTCACAAGCAGCACTTTTTGCGGGAATTGAAATTCATAACAAGCCGCATATTTCCTATCGATACTCTACTGCTGTTATACTAATTATAAATGCCTGGGAACTTGCATTGAAGGCCTATGTCTACAAATTTATTTCAAAAAAAGGTATTTATGAGAATAAAAAAGATCCCAATCATACGATCTCGTTTACAAAGGCTCTAATATTAGTTCGTAATCATATAAACGCAACTGAAAAAAACAAAAAATTTCAGGCCATATATGAAAATTTAGAGCGATTAAATGATTACCGCTGTTCTAATGTGCATTTCTTCGAAAAATCACTTGATCCAGTTATGTTTATGCTTATTTGTAAAGCAGTGCTGAATTATGACGCTTTCCTAAAAAAATATTTTAAAAAAGATATATCTAAGGATGATAACTTGATCATATTGCCCGTTGGGATGAAATTGCCATTTGACCCCATAGATTACTTGAAGCAAGACTATGGACGGGCTCATAATGAATTTGTAAATGATGTCATACAATCCATTAAGGACCTAAATGAAGCAGGAATTCAGGATAGCATTGTAGTTGGATTCAATCTTGTTACAGAAAAAGTTCGTGATACTAAAAATGCAGATATTATTGCGGCATTGAGTAAAGATCCTGCAGCAGTTGCTTTATATAAGAAAATCCGTCCCACCGATGATCCTAATGCGCCAGTGTTTCGAGTTGAGCCCGATATTCCACCGTTGCGATATGAAGACTTGCGATTGAAGGCCAAAGAGAAAAATCCGGATATCAAATTTGGGAAGATTTTTAATATGGCAATGAAAAAGATAAAGACTGATAAACGCTACTGCCAACCTAATTATCTCGATCCACATAATAGGGCTGGAACAAAGAAAGATTTTTACACATTAGAAGCAGTTGATGCTTTACTTGCGGAATATGAAAAATTGCAGACAGTCACATGACTGACTACTACCAAAGGTGTTGAGCAAAAAATGGAGGTGTGGGTTTGACAGAAGAAATTTATAGGGATTTGATTGAGGCCGTCCGCCAACTATCTGAAAAAAGCGTATTGGATTATGTTATCGCCATAGCGCCAATAGTGTTGTCTATTGTTGCAGTAATTATTTCCCTCAGTATTGCATATCGGCAAAAAAAGATCGATTTGTTTGAAAAAAGATTTGAGGTATATGCGGAAATACAACGATGTCTCGCTTTTCAACGATTGCTCACAGACGCCCGTAGTCCGAAAAAAGCGCATGAGGCATTCTGTGCGGCATATGGTTGTGATGAGTCAGTTGACTTTTTAAAACATGGATGGGCAGTTCAAAAGTATATTCCAATTGAAAAGCAACTAATGCAGGCGCATTTTTTGTTTAATGGCATAAATGAAAAAATGCTGTCAAATGTTTGTAGAAGTTTGCTCGCCGTTTTATTGCAAATTGAGACTCAAGATGATTTGCAAAATCAAAAATTACAATTCAATAAAAGTACTACAGAACTGCTACAACAGTTTTGTAAAATACATGATCAATTGAAACTAAAGTAATTCAAAATTATATGGGGGATCTTATGAGCTACGACTACTCCGAAAATAGAATGATACAGGACAGTGCCGGGCACGTGCTGGGACGGGAGTTGGGCTGGGATGTGGCCTTTGCCTACAATACGGAACAGCTGGGCAAAGACGGTACTTTTGGCCGGACAAGCTACCGGGAAATCCTGCTCACCCGGTATTTTCGGCAGGCGCTCCAGCGGCTGAACCCGTGGCTCACCCCTGCCCAGCTGGATGAGGCACAGAAAAAGATGGAAAGCCATCTCTCTACTGCCTCCCTTATGCAGATCAACGAGGAAAAGTACGCTCTCATCCGGGACGGTATTCCTGTCACGGTGCAGCGCCCCGACGGCAGAACAGAGGAGAAGAAAGCCGCGGTTATTGATTTTCAACATCCTAATGACTCAAAGCGCAACCACTTTCTGGCCATTCAAGAATTGAAAATCCACGGTGATCTTTATCGCCGCCGCACGGATATTGTAGGTTTTGTGAATGGCATTCCGCTGCTGTTTATAGAACTCAAAAAGAATACGGTGGATGTGCAGGAGGCATACACCCATAATTATACCGACTATCTGGACACTATCCCGCATTTATTCTACTATAATGCCTTCCTGATCCTCTCCAATGGTCTGGAAGCCAAGGTGGGAACGCTGGGCAGTAAGTATGAGTTTTTCCATGAATGGAAACGCTTAAACGAAAAGGATCAGGGCAGCGTGGCGCTGGAGACCATGCTGCGGGGCATCTGTAAAAAAGAGAATTTTCTCGATCTGCTGGAAAACTTCATCCTTTATGACCACTCCGGCGGACGTACTGCTAAGATTCTGGCCCGCAATCACCAGTATCTGGGCGTTAATGAAGCGGTAAACGCATATGAAGCCCGAGAACTCAAAAACGGCAAGCTGGGCGTATTCTGGCACACTCAAGGCAGTGGCAAGAGCTATTCCATGGTGTTTCTGGCGCAGAAGATTCGGCGGAAGTTTGCAGGCTCGCCTACCATCGTCATTCTCACCGACCGGGAAGAGCTGAACAAACAGATCAGCAGCACCTTTGAAAACTGCGGCTTGCTGGGCAAAACCAAAGCCAGCCAGTTTATCGCCAGCAGCGGTGAGGATTTGGTGCAGAAATTGAAAGGCAACCCCAGTTTTATTTTTACCCTCATTCAAAAGTTCAACAAGCCAAATGTGGAGCCCATTTATCCAGACCATGACATTCTTATCATGTCGGACGAGGCGCACCGCAGCCAGTACGGCATCTTCGCCGACAACATGGTGAATTTGCTGCCTACGGCCTCCCGTATCGGTTTTACCGGTACGCCCTTACTGTCTAACGACAATATTACCGAGCGCACCTTTGGTGGCTACATATCGGTGTATGACTTCAAACGGGCGGTGGAGGACGGCGCTACAGTACCGCTGTACTATGAAAACCGGGGAGAGAAAATCGCGGATCTGCACAACCCGGAGATCACTGACCGAATTCTGGACGCTATCGAGCGAGCCGACTTGGATGTGGATCAGCAGGAAAAGCTGGAAAGAGAGTTTGCCAAAGAGATCCACCTGTTGACCGCCCAGCAGCGTCTGGAGTCCATTGCAAAGGACTTTGTAGGGCATTATTCCGACCTGTGGACCAGCGGCAAGTCAATGTTCGTGTGCCTAAACAAGGTGACTTGTGTTCGGATGTATGATCTGGTGCAAAAGTACTGGGCAGAGGAAATCGCCAGACTGGAAAAGGAGATCAAGCACGCCACCCAGCAGGAGACACAGGAGCTGTGCCGTAAGCTGGAATGGATGAAAGAAACTGAGATGGCGGTTGTCATCAGTCAAGAGCAGAATGAGATTCAGACTTTTCAAAAGTGGGGGCTCGATATCAAGACGCACCGTCAGAAGATGGAGAAACGGGAACTCGACAAGGAATTTAAGGACCCGGCAAATCCATTGCGGGTGGTATTCGTGTGTGCCATGTGGCTCACTGGCTTTGATGTGAAGTGCTTGTCCTGCTTGTATCCGGACAAGCCTCTCAAGGCTCACACTCTGATGCAGACGATTGCACGGGCCAATCGTGTAGCGGAAGGCAAAAGCAACGGCTTGATCGTGGACTATATCGGCATCGTCAAGGCGCTGCGGAAGGCCTTGGCGGACTACACAGCCAATGCAGATGGACAGGGTGGTGCCGATCCCACAGTAGACAAAGAGGAACTCATTGCCCGCATTCTGGATACCATCTCGGCAGCAAAGGACTATCTAAAACAGCATAATTTTTGCTTGCAGGACTTGATTGACGGAAAGAATTTTGAAAAGCTGGCATTGCTCCAGACTGCCGCCAATGCGGTGAGCGGTACCTTGGAGGAACGAAAGCAATTTCAGACCTATGCCGCCGAACTTGTGCGCCTAATGAAGTATACCGATCGGCAGGATGTTTCTGCGGCAACTAGGAAAGAATATGAAGCCATTGTGGCCATTTTCCACGAGTTGCAGAAAAAACGCAAAAGCGCCAGTAATGTAGATCTGATGGTGGAGATCAACAGCATCATCAGCGAGTATGTGCAGGTGGATACGCCAGAAGAAGGGATTGCACCATCCCGCCAGTTTGACATCAGCAAAATTGATTTTGCTCTGCTTGGGCGCGAGTTTGCCCGCGCGAAAAAGAAAAATCTGATCCTCAAGGATTTGGATGATTTGATTCGGGAACGCTTGGATAAGCTGCTGTTTGCTAATCCTCAACGCATCGATTATTACGAGCGATACCAGCAGATTATTGCGGACTATAACAGCGAACAGAATCGGGCTACTATCGAAAAAACTTTTATGGATTTGATGACCCTGGCAAGCAGCATGGATCAGGAGGAGCAGCGATATGTGCGAGAGGGTTTCTCCAGTGATGAGGAGTTGTCTCTCTATGATTTCCTGTTTTCTGAAAACCTTTCCAAGCAGGATATTCAGAAAATTAAGCAGGTGGCGGTTGATCTGCTCGCAAAGGTGAAAGAAAAAATTGCGGAGCTGGATCACTGGACGGATAAGCAGGAAACCAAAGCTGCGGTGGATAACCTGATTCGGGATACCTTGTGGGCAGAATTGCCGGAATGCTATGATGAGGTCAGCATTTCTGGATACCGCCAGAAAATTTATGAATATGTTTATACCCGCTATCCTGATGTAGCATAATTTGTTTTCTCTAAGGAGGACTTGCGGTGCGTATACTCATGCTGGGCAACAGCCTTACTTTTGCAAATGGCATGCCGCGGATGCTGGCGGAGCTGACCGGTGCGGAGGTCGTGTACCACACGCGCGGCGGCGCGCGGTTGTCTGAGCAGCTCAATCCCAAAACCAAGCTGGGCGCACGGACGCAGGCAGCGCTCACGCAGGAGCATTGGGACTATGCCGTTTTACAGGAGATGAGCCACGGGCCCGGTTTCTTCGCCGGAACGTTTTTTGTCCAGCGTGGAGCGGCTGTGTGCGATAATACGGGAGAATGGAGCGGTGCCGATCCTCTATGCCACTTGGGGTTACCAGCGGGGCAGCGCAGCTCTTTCCGCCAAGGGCTGGGACTATGATAATACGGCGTGCGGACTTGCGGATGCTTACCGCAAAGCGGCAGAGAACAACCATGCGCTACTCGCAGAGGTTGGACGGCGGTTTTATGAATTGTCCGATGCCAAGAACCTTTATGCAGCCGATGGTGTCCATCCAAACGAACAGGGCTCACATCTCACGGCGGAGATCATCGCGGCGGTGATACAGAAGCAGGAGGAAAAGAAGCGATTGAGAGAGGTCACACGATGAAAACTGCGATCTGTTATTGCTCCCGCCATCACGGCAATACACTGAAAGTATTGCAGGCCATGGCGGAGGAGGGGGATATTGACCTAATCGACGTTACGACGCGGCAGGCTGTGCAGTTTGAGGAATACGACTGCGTCGGTTTTGCCTCCGGCGTGTATTTCGGGAAGTTTCACGAGGGCGTGACTGCATTCGCGCGGCAATACCTGCCGCTGGGAAAACCAGTGTTTTTTCGTCTGCACATATGGCGCGGCGAAGGGAAATGGCTTCAAGGTACTGATGGTGATCGCGGGGGAAAAGGGCTGACCAGTGCTCAGCACATTTGGCTGCCGGGCTATGATACCTTGGGACCATGGAAATTGGTGGGCGGTATTGCTATGGGACACCCTAGTACGCGCGATCTGCATAAAGCCCGTGCGTTCTGTCGGAAGATACAAAACGGATAAAGGAGGGACATGGTTATGTTTGGACCGAACCCGGATGCGGTGCATCCAAATGAAAACCTTCCTAGCGTTTGCTATATCAAAAATGTCATCACTCGCCCCAATATTGAGGTGGGCGCCTACACCTATTACGATGACGCGGACACCGGCGGCGAGGATTTTGAGGCGCATGTGACGCATCATTATGAATTTGCCGGGGACAAACTAATTATCGGCAAGTTCTGCGCGATCGGCAAGGGCGTGGAGTTTGTGATGAACGGAGCAAACCATCGTATGGCCTCGGTCACAACCTATCCCTTCAACATTTTCGCGCACGGCTGGGAGAAATGTACGCCTGCGCTGGACGAACTGCCCCTCAAAGGGGATACCGTTGTGGGAAACGATGTGTGGATCGGCCAACACGTCACAGTGCTGCCCGGCGTACACATCGGGGACGGCGCAGTCATCGGCGCCAATGCCGTGGTGGCAAGCGACATCCCGCCTTATACCATCGCGGCGGGCAACCCGTGCCGCGTGCTCCGTCCCCGCTTCTCGCCGGAGCTGACGGAATACCTGCTTGCGCTCCGGTGGTGGGACTGGGAGCCGGACAAGATATTCCGCAATCTGGAGGTGCTGTGCAGCGGTGATTTGGAGCAAATACGCCGTGTTGCGCCATAATGGGAGCAAAGCTATATGAAAATCGCCATTCTGTCTGATACGCATGGCCTGTTGAGGCCTGAGGTGGTGGAGCTTTTGAAAACCGTTGATGTCATTCTGCATGGCGGCGACATCAACAAGCAAAGCATTGTGGACGAGCTGCGGCAGTACGCGCCGCTGTATGTTGTTCGCGGCAACAACGATAAGGATTGGGCGGAAGCCATCCCGCACGACCTGACCGTCACGCTGGAGGGCCTGACATTTTTCATGGTACACAACAAAAAGGAAGTGCCGAAAGACCTTCTTGGTGTGAACGTGGTAGTGTTTGGCCATTCGCATAAGTATGTGCAGCAGGAACAAGACGGCGTACTCTGGCTCAACCCCGGTTCCTGCGGCCCGCGGCGCTTTCATCAGGAGATCACTATGATGGTAGTGGAAGTCGCGGACGGCAGGATCACGGTGGACAAAATTACAATTCCGCACGAAGCGAAGTGACGGTACGGTATCCAGACAGGATGTAGATTTCTTGCATTTCGACAAGCATGAACTATAATAGCAAACCCCGAAGGGATGCGTTCGCATCCCTTCGGGGTCTGCTTATGCCAAAGTCATGTAGTCTTTTCCTGCGATGGAAACGCTCAGGTCGTCTGGACACCCGGAAAAGAGGTATTCGCCGGTTTCCACCGTGCCGTTACCTACGGTAACCGAAGTGAGTTTGTCGTTATACTGGAATGCGTAGTTGTCGATGGTGATCGTGTTATCTTTTCTGCCATTGTCGCAGATCGATATGGTGGTGAGATCGTCGCATCCGAAAAACGCATATTCCCCCAGCGTTACAGTGGGACAGTCGATGGTTACGGCTGTCAGATCTTCACAGCTGCCGA
Source organism: Agathobaculum sp. TL06 (assembly GCF_054658635.1). Lineage (NCBI taxonomy): Bacteria > Bacillati > Bacillota > Clostridia > Eubacteriales > Butyricicoccaceae > Agathobaculum > Agathobaculum sp. TL06. The sequence goes on along the minus strand of NZ_BAAGGY010000036.1, from coordinate 8,252 downwards.
ATGCGGCATCGCCCAATTCTGCTTTGTCCCCAGTGATTGTCAGTTCGCTGAGTGAAGCATACTGGAATGCCCAGTTGTCGAGTGTCAGCGCGCAGTTATCTGCCTGCACGACAGCTTTGTCCCCTACACCGAAAAACGCGTACTTACCGGCTGTGAGTGTACTGTTTTGAAATGTGATCGCGGTCAACGCTTCGCAGGATGCAAATGCACTTTTCGCAATGTTCAAATTGCATTGGTCGATGGACAGGCTGGCAAGATCACTGTACTGGAACGTATATTTATCCACAGTTCCAGTGCAGTTCGTGAAAACCACTTCAGCGTCTTTGCCGCAGTCCAAAAACGCGTACTCGCCAAGCTGTACGTTGCAGTTCTGAAAAGTAATGCGCGTGAGATCTTCGCAGGTGGAGAAAACGCTATCACCGATGATCGGCGTACCGCCAATGATGTGTACTTCGGTCATTTCGCCATACTGAAATGCACGATCTTCCACTTCGTAATTGCCGTTCAACAAAGTGACGCTGCTGACATCTTCTAATCCCATAAAAGCATCTTCTTCGATCACGGTGAGGGTTTCACCATCTGGGCTTTCTGTCGGAATGACAAGGTCGGCGTCTTTGCAAATTCCGATCCCAACTAGCGTACAGGTGTCATCTCCGTTGCTTTCAAATGCCAGTCCTTCCGACGGCTTGAGATCGGATGCAACAATCGGCTGTTCTGTTTGTGGATTGCCTGTGGCGCTTTCGGATAAAGTGTCTGTAAGGGGTGTGTTGGCTGGTTGAGCAGAAGCCGTTTCGCAGGCGGCAAGTATACCGGCAAGGCATAAGGTCAACGTAAGTATGAGTGTTTTTTTCATTTTGGTTCCTCCTTGGATGAAGTGTGTAGGGTGTGATTCCGCATAGAGAATGGATTTACTTAAAGCGCAGCGATGTACTGCTTTGCTTGTTGGATTAGGTGCCGTAGTTGTATTTGTTCGGCTTCGAGCACGGCAATCCGATTGACAAGCGCCGCTTTTTGTATCTTTCTCGAAGCGTCTGCGATTGTTTGGATCTCCTTGATAGAGAACCCGAGCTGCTGATAGAAGTGAATGGTTTGTATCCGCTTTTGAGCTGTTGGGTTATAGAGTAAATAGCCGTATTTGTTCTTGCCGGAAGGGGAAACCAGACCGGCTTTTTCGTAACCCTGTATCGTTCTTCGGGAAATTTGGAGCGCCGCACAAACCTCGCGCAATGTCTTTTCCGCTTTCATTACCTCCTCACCATAAAACTGCACGCTGCGTGCAGTCAAGAACTTTTATTGCGAAATCACATCCCCATGACAGGGCTTGCAAATTTCGCGTGGCCGCGCCAGCACGCAAACGGTGAGGAGCAAAAACCGCCCAGCTGTTAGTTGGGCGGTTGGGCTTATAGGGAGGCAACAAGAACAAAATATTTTCTGAAATAATAAATTGTGTTATAGTATGGGATAGATCAAGATGTATCGAAATTTAGGAGGATGCAAAAGATGGAGGAAGTTTATAGCGCAGAAACCAGCGAAGTCGCTCTTGAGGCAATTATCAACAACGCCGTTCAGATTCCGGGTGTGAAAGTCGATCGACAGAAGTTTTTGGGAGAATGCTTCGCCAAAGAGGATGTAGATACGCAGCAAATCATCGACCTTGGCCCAATCGGTGCCGGCTGCACCCGGGAGGATTTGGCACGAATCGCCAATAAGCTCATTTTGGTGCGGACAAGCACTTCGTCTGCGGCTTCCTTTGCTATGGGCATTCCGGGTGGTCTTGCCATGGGACTGACTGTTCCGGCAGACACCCTGCAGTTTTTTGGCATGTCGCTGCGATTGGCGCAGGAACTGGCGTATTTATATGGTGCGCAGGACTTGTGGAAAGACGGGCAGATCGATGATGAGGTCGTGCGCGGACAACTGATTTTGTACTGTGGCGTTATGTTTGGCGTATCCGGTGCAGCGGCTGGCGTTAGAATTCTGTCGTCACAACTGGCGAAAACGACGCTCAAAAAACTGCCGCAAAAGGCGCTCACCAAAACGCTTTGGTATCCGATCGTCAAGCAGGTGGGAAAGTTGGTCGGCGTTAAGGTGACAAAGGATACGGTAGCTAAAGGAATTTCAAAGGCGATTCCTGTGGTCGGTGGCGTGGTTTCCGGCGGTCTGAACTTCGCTTCCATGCTGCCGATGGCAAAACGGTTGGCCGTGTCCTTGGATAAAGCGAACTTCGATTACACCGAGGACGAGATCATGGCGGATTATCAAGCGATGCAGGACGTCACGGATGAGGGGGTTCCGGCAGAGAAAGAGAAAAAATCGATTAAAGGTCGAGCGGCCAAAGGTATGAAGGATCTGAAAAGCGGTATTGGCAGTGTTTTTGCCAAGGGGAAGAAAAGGAAAGAGGACGCGGCAGAGCCGCCGGAAGAGGATGTCTTTGCCAAGATCGAAAAACTCGCAAAATTACAGGAAATGGGCGCCATTACGCAGGAGGAATTCGAAGTGAAAAAGACAGAGCTGCTGGCGAAGATATAAGCTGTTTCGTACAGGTGACGCTGATATGCTGAAAGCATGCTAAGTGTTGAGATACAATGCAGATATAGAGATTGAGCGAAAATGAGGTGTGATATGGCGATTCCGAAGATAAAAAAACAGGATATTACAGCGGCATTGCAGTACATTGATGCCCATGGCGTGCCAGTGCAGCATCAAAGCACAAGATATGAACTGATCACGGAAGATGGCAAGAGATATCCGCCCAAATATGTGATTGCTGTGGCGGCGCATCTGACAAATGGTACGGAAATTGCAGCAGATACGTTTGACGCCGCAGAAGCAAAAGCATTTTTACAGCACGAAGGGTTTCAGATTGAAGAAAAGCAGCAGAAATATGAATTGACGATCTCTGCTGATCAGGTATCGTCCACAGATGGGCGATTTACAATGGACGATTTGAGCTTGGGAGACCATTATAAGCCGTTGGATACGTATTTCGAGAAAGCGGACGGAACAGTGATCCGCCGGAAATATAGCAGGGGTGAAAGGCGAAATACCAATCAGACCATGCCGCGCATTGCCTGTCAAATTTTCGAGAAACAGCTTGCGGCATTATCCATTGAGGAAAAAGAAGCGTTCCCGGTTTGTCAGTACAAGCCGGGCAACCCGGTGATCCGCGGTATATATTCCAGCGTCAATGCATATCGAAGATACCGCAATACAATCGAATATTTGACGTACGGTTATGATGATGGCCGGCAGTTTGTGTTTTACTGTTGGAATATTTTCTCGACAATCCTGTTTGTGCAGGAATGCTTAAAGCGGTTTGGGGAGCCGGGAGACCGATTTGTTCTGGTATATCGTGATAAGAATGAGAGAGAGGAAAAATCAGCGAGTCACACAGATGTTACTCCAGACACGCTGGTACAGTCCGTCGAGAATGCGCCAAACCCATATTCGGCCATGCTGCGAGCTTCAAAAAATATTATTTTCCGAGGGGCGCCGGGCACCGGCAAGACCTATTTGGCGCGGGAAATCGCAGCGGATATTGTCAGCGATGGATACTATGATCGGTATGAAGATTTGCCGGATGAGCAAAAACAGCAGGTGGGGTTTGTGCAGTTCCATCCGAGCTATGATTATACGGACTTTGTGGAAGGATTGCGGCCCAAACTCAATGGCGATGGCTCGATGGGCTTTGCATTGCAGGACGGTATTTTCAAAAAGTTTATTGACTGCGCCCGAAAAAACTATGAGGATTCTTCGAAATCGCAGGAGATGATTGCAAAGGAAGTATCCGCGCAAGATGCGTTGGAGGAGTTCTTTGCGAGCATACAATTGGGAGAAGACGAGTTTCGCACCATTACAGGCAACCCGTTTTTCGTTACCGGCATTGACGATCAACACATTAACATCCGCATTCCGGGAAACGCATGTGTGGATACGATCAGCCTCAATATGGACGAAATCAGAAAAATGCTGGAATCGGATCAAAAATTCGATAAGATAAAGGATGTTACCAGCTTTTTTGGCAAGAAATTTGCAACGCAGGCCTATTCCTATGATTTTGTACTTTATAAAGCAATCAAAGCCAGAATGAAGAAGCACGCAAAGAAGAATATAAACAGGGAAAAACGAAAGAATTATGTCTTTATCATTGATGAAATCAACCGCGGTGAGATCTCCAAGATTTTTGGTGAGCTTTTCTTTGCAATAGACCCTGGTTATCGAGGGGAGGCAGGCGCCGTATCGACGCAATATGCCAATATGCATGCAGATCCGGATGAAATATTCTATATTCCGGAGAATGTCTATCTGATTGGCACCATGAATGATATCGATCGCTCGGTAGACAGTTTTGATTTTGCGATGCGCCGTCGGTTCCGGTTTATTGAAATCAAGGCGAACGACCGGCTGGAGATGCTCGATCAGATCGGGGAGAAGAAAGAGGAAGCGATCCGCCGCATGACCGCGCTCAACCAAGAAATTGCCAATGCGGAGGAACTCAATGAAAACTATCAAATCGGCGCAGCATACTTTTTGAAGCTGCAAACCTTGAGCTTTGATCAACTCTGGACAGATTGCTTGCGTCCGTTGCTACAGGAGTATATCCACGGCATGTATGACGAATCCGGCATAATGCAGCGGTTCGAAAAAGCATATGGCTATCCGGAAACACATAACGGAGATACCGATGAAGCAACTGAGAATTAGGGATAATGCTGTCGTGCCTCAGTCAACTTTTTGTGAAATCTCAGGTATCACACAAAAGATCGCAAACAAAACGCTCAAACAGCTCGAAAGGGAGGGCATTTTCGTGTTCCCGGAGCAGATTGACGAATCGGACGACCTTGCAGCAGAGCAAATGATTTTGCAAGGCGTGAATGACTGTTATTATTCCGGGAATGTCATGGGTTTTCTGGGATATGGCAATGAGCGGCTCGTAATCACGTCGCGTTTTGCAGATGGCGAAACGGACTATTTCTTGCAGTACCTTCTGAACCGGGTCATGGGGTATCCAAACGTAGTCGATTTGATGACAGATGCGGATCAGGACAATGCGCTGTTTCACCTGTTGGTGTTTTTGTTTCCGCGTTATCTCAAGGCGGCGATGCGCAAGGGCATTTACAAAACGTATGTGCAGCGCGATTACAATGATAGCAATGTTAAGGGCGTTATTGATGTTGCCCAGCATATTACCAGGAACACGCCTTTTGTCGGAACTGTTGCGTATCATCAGAGGGAGTATTCCTATGACAATGCGTTGATGGAATTGGTGCGTCATACCATCGAGTATATCAAGACAAAGGCATTCGGTAGAAAGCTGCTTGCAGCGGTGCGAGATGAAGTGGCGTTGGTTGTGAATGCGACGCTGGCATATCAGCCCTATCATAGAGTCAAAATTGTTGCGGATAATAGAAATGATCCTGTTCGGCATGCGTATTATCGCGAATATCGAGCGCTGCAACGGCTGTGCCTTTTGATTCTGCAGCATGAACAGCATCAGATTGGATCGGGGTCGCGTCAAATTTTTGGCCTGCTGTTTGATGGGGCATGGCTGTGGGAAGAATATATCCACAGTCTGCTGGGCGATCGCTTTTATCATCCGATGAACAAGCGCGGTATAGGGGCGCAATGGTTGTTCTCGCCGCGCAACGGTTTGATCTATCCAGACTTTGTCAGCCGTAATCACATGCAACGCGTCATCGCAGATGCCAAATATAAGCCGATGCAGAATATCGGCAACAGAGATTTTCTGCAAATGCTTGCTTACATGTTTCGGTTTGATGCGAAGAAAGGGATTTTCTGCTATCCGGAAACAGGACAGGCTGGTATATTGCACTTTCAGCTGAACAAGGGTTCCACTTACGAAAATAATGTTGCGGCAAGGGAAGATATTTGCGTTGAAAAGCATGGGCTGAAAATCCCAAGTAAAGCCAGCTGTTATGAGAGCTTTGTAGCAGAAATGAAAAAACAGGAGCAGGTTTTCATAAATGCAATGCAGGGGATTGCAACGTAAGATACCGTGACAAGCGTTGGGGGAATGGTCTATTATCGTGATGCAGAATAAAAACTGCCCCTCGCATCGGCGCGAGTGCCGATGCGAGGGGCAGAAAATCAACAGTGGATGGTTTTTGAGATCAAACCGCGATGCAAAACGGGGCTGTCCCGTACCCTTAAAAGTACCCTTTACAGCCTGAAAGTATAAAATCCAACTGCGTCTAAATGTTCAGGGTTTCGTGCTGTTTCAGATGAAACGGCATGTAATAACACAAAAATAGTGCATAAGTTCCGAAATTTGGCTCTTCGAATTCCTGGCTTTCCGCCAGATTACCGCACTTTATCGTTCGATAAAGTGCGGTTTTTGTTGTTTTGCGAGAAAATGCGGTATATTTTGTGCGCATTCATTTTTTTGACGACAATCCTGACGAAAATCACGCGTTTTTGGAAATCACAGTCGTCTGGATCAGCTTCTCCATGCGCTGGCGCTGTCGCGGCGCATCGCCTGTGTCATATGCCCAAAGGTGTTCAGGGTGAATGCCGCAGAGTGATGCCCAAGGTTTTCTTTGACGGTCAGCGCGTCGTCGCCGTTTTGCAGGGAGAGCGTCACAAACGTATGACGAAGCGTGTGGAAATAGTAGTCATTGTGGCCGCTTCGCGCGCACAATTGTTTTGACCAATTGATTGGCACGATAAAAATAGTGGTGGAATATGCTGGCATACTCCACTACTATTTTTTTCATCTCTGCCTGTCCGTGTACTTGTTTTGACGGCCGCTCTCGGGTGAAAGCGGGACCGCATTACCAGAAAACCCCACCATACACGGCGGCAGCGAGCGTTATTTCAGCCCTGTTCACTTCTCGTCGCCATCGTCTTTTCTGCGAGCGTGGGGGTTCACGGCCTCCATGATGTCATAGTAGGCCCAATAGGCTGTGTCATCTACATCCGAGAATTGCCGCAGTTCATCCAAATGCGCGTCGATACTGGCCTTGTCCGCGCTGCGGCCCTGATCTCCTCCAACCGGGCGACAACTGCGGCAAGAGCGTCGGCGGCATTGGCGCGAACACGGACACCAGCCGCCTGATGAACGGTATGGATACAACATGCCAAGCATATCAGGGGCGTAGTCGATTTATTGCAGCCCATATTTTTCTATCGCCCCGCAGTTATCGGGGCATAACCGCATAGAGCGCCTCCGGCAAGGTAAAATAATGACGTTACTTTGATATGCGGAGGTCTCAATATGAACGAAAACCAGATAACCGCCGGGCGGGTCCGTGATTTTGCGGCACACCTGCGCGCGGAGGAGCGCAGCGCGGGGACGATAGAGAATTACCTGCGCCACGTCCGCGCCTTTTCCCGCTGGCTGGACGGCAGGGACGTGACCAAAGCCGCGGCGGCCGGATGGAAAGCGTATCTCGTGTCCGCGGGCTACGCCCCTGCCACCATCAACGCCATGCTGGGCAGCCTGAACCGTTTCCTCGCCCTTGCAGGCTGGCGGGATTGTCAGGTCAAGGCCCTGCGGCTCCAGCGGCGGCTGTTTCGGGATGACAGTCGGGAGCTGACCCGCGCGGAGTATGACCGCCTGCTGAATACCGCCCGCGCCCAGGGACGGGAGCGGCTGGCGCTGCTGATGGAAACCATCTGCGCCACCGGCATCCGCGTGAGCGAGGTGCGCTGCCTCACTGTGGAGGCTGTGCAGAAAGGCAGGGCGGAGATCGCCCTCAAGGGAAAAATCCGCACCATCCTCATCCCCGGCAAGCTGCGGAAAAAGCTGCTCAAATTCGCCCGAAAAAACAAAACCGTCTCCGGCGAGATCTTTCTCACCAGAAACGGAAACGGGATGTCAAGAAAGCAGATCTGGGCGGAAATGAAAGCCCTGTGCAAAGCGGCGGGGGTGGCTCCCTCCAAGGTGTTCCCCCACAACCTGCGGCACCTCTTTGCGCGGACCTTCTATCAGGTCTGTCGGGACGTGGCCAAGCTGGCCGACGTGCTGGGACATTCCAGCATCGAAACAACCCGCATCTACCTGATCTCCACCGGCGCGGAGCATGAAAGGCAGCTGGAACGGCTCGGCCTGGTAGGATAGGACAAACTTCACAATTTGTCGTGTGCGCCATGCCGGCTTGACCGTGACAAACTTCACAGATTGTCCCAGACCGGCAGAAAAGCAACCGGCAGAGTACATATTTACGAAGATATTTTAGCATGAAAATCCTGGGAGTGCAAGAGATAAGCTGGTTATGGGCATGGCGAAACAA
>NZ_BAAGGY010000035.1:0-17827 GCF_054658635.1 Agathobaculum sp. TL06 | reverse complement strand
GAGGAAAAGGCCGCTCTATACCAACAGTTGGCGGATGTGAACCGAGAGATCCGTAAGGAGAGGAAGGATCTTGCCATGTGCGATACCATCGAGCAAAACCGGCCCCGGATGGAACGGGATATCCAAGTGGCCGAGGACAAGGCAAAGGAGGTGGAACGAGATGAACGTAGGTGGCGGTGAAGCGGCTGACCAGTTGGTGCGCATGATGCTCTCCGGCGGAGAAGTGGCCGTCCGGCTGTCCGGGTCGGCAGCCAAGAACCTGCTGGCTCTGTCGCTGGCTTTGGCTAAAAACCATAAGAAGATCTGCGGCAAGATCAATATGGGCAGAATGCTGCGGGAGACGCGGGATGTCCGGACCTTCCCCATGACGCAGAAGGAATACCAGACCTTCCAGAAGGAAGCCCGGGAGAAAAAACTGCTGTATGCGGCGATCAAGGAAACGCACGATCCCAACGATAAGAACAGTATGGTGGATGTAGTCATGCCGGTGACTGAGGTGGAGCGGGCAAACCTGGTCTTTGAGAAAATGCAGTATAAGCAGCCGGGAACGAACCAGCAGCAGGAACAGGACGCTCCCTCCAAAGAGAAGCAGCCGGAGACGCCAAAAAAAGATTCCCGGTCGGGACGCGGCTCGCGCAATACAAGCACCAACTCGCCTATACACGTAAAGAACGTGATGAGGACGACGAGTAAGGAACGCCCTTCCGTAGAAGTACGCCTGAAGGGGTATCGCGCGCAGTTGGATGAGCAGCGCCGGAGCGCCCCGGCCAGACAAAAGGTCAAAACCAAGAACAGGGCAAAGGGCCGGTGACGCCCGTTCTGTTCGTCAATTATGCTGGCTATTCCCAGCGCTTCGGGTATTGTTGCGTTAGAAAACGATAAAGGAGTGTGCCGATCATGAAAGCCGTATATGACTACAGGGACCGCACAGGCAGCGCCGGATTCCTGCTCCCGGAAGATAAAGCCCTGCTGGACCGGCTGTTCACTCATGGCAGCCGTCCCACCAAAGAGCAACTGTGTGGGAAACGCTGCTGGCTGTATGCCCGTGTGGATGGCAGGGATACAGACCCCAGTGTCATCCACGCCCTGGACCTGCAGATGGACAGCCTGTGCCAGTTCGCGGGGGAACACAGGATGCATGTCGCGGGTATGACACGGGAGGCCATGAGCGGCTGGAACACGGACCGTCCCGGTCTTCGAGAACTGAAGCAGGCCGCGGTCAATGGAAAAATGGACTATATCCTTGCACGCAGCATGGACAGGATCATCCGCAACACAGACATCCGCATACTGCTGCGGTATGAAGAGGATCTCCACGCACTTGGCGTGGAGATCCTGTGCGTCGAAGAACTGAAATAGAAACCCGATCATTCAGGAGAGGCGCGCCGGTTTCGGCGCGCCTCTTCGATTGAGATGGAGGTGAGAACTGCTGAAACGACCCTCGCAAGCCGGCGATCATATCCTGTACCTGTTCCTCTATATCCCTGTGGTCTGGGCGGCGCTGCTCATTGCCCAGTCCCTCGGCGGCGGCCTGCCCGAACTGCTGGAGAACCTGGCCGCAGCCCTGCAGACGCCATTCCGGATCCGCTGGACGGAACACAGCCTGCTGTCCATCCTCGCCTGCACGGGGATGTATATCATGGGAATCTGTCTGTACCAAACCACCCAGGGCCGCACCCGTGACGGCGAGGAACACGGCAGCGCACGGTGGGCTGTCCCCAAGCAGGTCAACGCCATGTTCTGCCAAAAGCAGAATAAGATCCTGACGCAGCATGTCCGTCTGGGGCTGGATACCCATAAACACCGCCGCTCTTTGAATGTGCTGGTCATCGGCGGCAGCGGCGCGGCCAAGACCCGCAGCTACGTCCTGCCCAACATCCTGGAGGCCAACACCAACTATGTGATCACAGACCCCAAGATGGAGGTGCTCACCGCCACGGGAGGGTACCTCAAAAGCCAGGGCTATGATGTGCGGGTGCTGAACCTCGTCAACCTGGAACAGTCGGACGGCTACAATCCCTTCCGCTATATCCGGGATGAGAAGGACGCCCTGCGGCTGGTGAACAATCTCATCCAGGCCACCACGCCGAAGAACAGCCATGAGTCGGATCCGTTCTGGACCAAAGCGGAAACGGCGCTGCTGCAGGCCATCATCCTCATGCTGTTCCAGGAGGCGCCGGAGTATGAACAGAACTTCTCTATGGTCATGCGTGTGCTGGAGTACGCGGAGGTGAAGGAGGATGACGAGGATCACGTCTCTCCGCTGGATCTGCTGTTCAATGCCATTGAGCGGGAAAAGCCGGACAGCGTCGCCGTGCGGCAATATAAGGTGTTCAAAATGGCCGCCGGCAAAACTTCCAAGTCTATCCTCGTGTCCACCGCTGTCCGTCTGGCGCCTTTCAACCTGCCCCAGATCCGGGCCATCACCGACCACGACGATATGGACCTCTACACCCTGGGCGAGCGGAAGTGCGCCCTGTATGCCGTGATCCCGGACAACGACAACACCTATAATTTTCTGGTGTCCCTGCTCTATTCCCAGGTATTCCAGACGCTCTACTACTGCGCGGACCAGATCCACCACGGCGCACTGCCCCAGCATGTCCACTTCATTCTGGACGAGGCCCCCTCGGACACCCTGCTGTATCTGGGCGGCAACGAGTCCAGCACCCACAAGTACATCTCCGAGGCCCTGGGCAAATCCACCATCGACACCAGGACCCACGGCCAGACGAAGGGCAAGTCCGGGTCCTGGTCCACCAACATGCAGATGAGCGGCCGGGAACTGCTGACGCCGGACGAGGTACGCCAGCTGGACAACCGGTATGCCATTCTGCTCATCCGCGGCGCCGGACCGGTCATGGATCTGAAGTATGACCTCATGAAACACCCCGCTGTCCGCCACACCTCGCTGGACGGCGGGGCGCCCTACATCCATCATGGACAAACTTCCGCACCGGCGGTGACCGGCTTTGAACTCTTCCTGCCGTTTCCCGCCAGTGACAACAACGAAGATAAGGAGAATGCAGCATGAACAACAAATTTGAAAAACGGGCCAAGCGCGTCTATACCATGTTCGCCTGCCTTGTGCTGGTGACTGTTATGACCGTTTGCCCCGCCTTCGCCGCAGACGATCCGCTGGCGGTCGTGACCAATCTGAGCGATTTCATCTTTTCCCTCATCCGGGCCATCGGCCTCATCCTGCTGGGCTTCGGCATCCTGCAGATCGGCCTGTCCCTCAAGAGCCACGATCCCTCCCAGCGCGCCAACGGCATGCTGACCGTGGCCGGCGGCATCGTCATCACGTTCACGAAGGAGATCCTCGCCCTCATCACCGGCTGAGTATACGAAACGGGAGGGCGCGCCAAGCGCCCTCCCCTGATCTTCCCCAGGAGGTGAGTAAATGGGAAGTGGAAACTGGATCGTAGACAACTTGAATTCAGCCCTCGGCACGTGGAATGACAAGCTGACCGAGATCTGGACGCTGATCTCCACGTCGCCGGAGGATTTCAAAGGCGGCGGGATCTGGGACGTCATCCTGAACATCCATGACGCACTGAAAGCCATCGGCTACGCACTGCTGGTGCTGTTCTTCGTGGCTGGTGTGGTCAAGACCTGCGGCAGCTTTACCGAACTCAAGCGTCCGGAGGTGGCGGTCAAGACCTTCGTCCGGTTCGCACTGGCGCAGGGGGCCATCACCTACGGCCTGGAGCTGATGATGGCTCTGTTCAACATTGCCCAGGGCGCGGTGTCCTCCATCATGGACGCCTCCGGCCTGACGGTCATGTCCGACACGGTCCTGCCGGACGAGATGGTGTCCATCATCGAGGACGTGGGCTTTCTGGAGAGCATCCCCCTATGGGCGGTGACACTGCTGGGTTCCCTGTTTATCTGGGTGCTGTCCCTGGTCATGATCCTGACCGTGTACAGCCGGTTCTTTAAACTGTATATGGCGACCGCCATCGCGCCCATCCCGCTGGCCAGTTTCGCGGGACAGCCCTCCAGCAGCATCGGCGTCTCGTTCGTCAAGAGCTACGCCGCCATCTGTCTGGAGGGCTGTATCATCGTTTTGGCCTGTATTATTTTCTCGCAGTTCGCCACAGCGCCGCCTGCCATCGCGGATGACACGATGGCGGCCGCCACCATCGTGTGGAACTACGTTGGCGAACTGGTGTTCAACATGCTGGTGCTGGTAGGGGCTATTAAGATGTCCGACCGCCTGGTACGCGAAATGATGGGGCTCGGTTAATCCTGAAGGTCGTCTGTGCGGACGATACCGCCGCCGTTGCGGCAGGTTTCGCGCACCCGCTGGATAAAAATTTCCTCCCTTGCCTTGTCACACCGGCGCTGTTCCAACAGTGCGGAGACTTTCCGGATCAGGGAGTATACCCAGGACAGGAGCGTCGCCGCCAGCAGGATATACCAGATCACATTGGCCAGCATGTAGTGGGAGTAGTACCAGCCGCTGAACAATGTTGGGACCACCAGCGCGTACAGCAGCGGGATCGACAACCGGAACACCGCAGCCAGACGGAACAGGGCGGACAGGAGCAGGATGCCTGCTCCAAATACAAAGTACAACATGGACATACCCCTCTCTCATTTTTAGTCAGTTTGATGTTACCATATGGCGGCGGACATGGCAAGTCCCTGTCTGCCGACTGTCCAATGAACCTATCGGAGGTGAAAACAGATAGAAGTACGTATCAACAAAGAAGTCCGGAACTATCAGGAAAGCCTGTTTTTCGGCTTGTCGCTCCGCCAGCTCATTTTCGCACTGCTGGCTGTTGCCGTAGCGGTGGGCGTGTATTTTGGCCTGCGCAATATTCTTGGAACCGGCGAGATCGGCTGGGTCTGCGTGCTGTGCGCTTTCCCTTTTGCCCTCGGCGGCTTTTTCCAGTACAACGGCATGACGCTGGAGCGCTTCCTTCTTGCCTATATCCGCACGGAATTTTTATATCCTCACCGGCTCGTCTTCCAATCGGATAACCTGTATGTAAAACTCATGGACAGTTCGACTGTAAAGGAGGCCCTGAAGCTTGATTAAGACCCTGCAGAATACGCTCAAACAGGACAAGGAAAAGTTTACGGTTCCGAGATCCGTACAGGATACCATCCCCATCCGCCGTGTCTGGCAGGATGGGGTCTTTCAGTTTGGGAGCAAGTTCTCCAAGTGCATCCGCTTTTCAGACATCAACTATGCCATCGCCTCCAGGGAGGACAAGACGGCCATGTTCCTGAATTACTCTGAACTGCTCAATGCGCTGGACACCGGCTCCACGACCAAAATCACCATCAACAACAAGCGGATCGACCGCCAGAACTTTGAGGAAACCATCCTCCTTCCTGCCCGCGGAGATTTCCTCGACGGCTACCGGTCTGAATACAACGCCATGCTCACGGGTAAGGTGACCGATTCCTCCAACAGTGTGGTACAGGAGCGGTACATTACCATATCCACCCACAAGAAGAACATCGAGGAAGCGCGCACCTTCTTTGACCGTGTCACGAACGATATCACCAGCCGCCTCAGCAAGCTGGATTCCCGCAGCGAGGAACTGGACGCCCTGGACCGCCTGCGGATCCTCCACGACTTTTACCGGGTGAGAGAGGAAACCGAATTCCACTTCGACCTGAAGGACAGCATGCGGAAAGGGCATTCCTACAAGGACGCCATCTGCCCCGACAGCATGGAGGTCAAGAAGGATCACTTCATCATGGGGGATAAGTTCGGACGGGTGCTGTTCCTCAAAGAATACGCTTCCTACATCAAGGACTCCATGATCAATGAGCTGACGGAACTGGACAGGACGCTCATGCTGTCCATAGATGTGATTCCTGTACCCACGGACGAGGCGGTGCGGGAGATGCAGAACCGATTGCTGGGCGTGGAGACCAATGTGACCAACTGGCAGCGCCGCCAGAACAGCAACAACAACTTCTCCGCCGTGGTACCTTACGATCTGGAACAGCAGCGCAAGGAGACCCGTGAGATGCTGGACGACCTCACTACCCGTGACCAGCGGATGCTGTTCGCCGTGGTGACGCTGGTGCATCTGGCGGACAGCAAGGAGGAACTGGACAGCGATACGGAGACCCTTCAGTCCATTGCCCGTAAGCATCTGTGCCAGCTCTCCACGCTTAACTGGCAGCAGGCGGAAGGGCTTGTAACCGCGCTGCCTCTGGGTTTGCGCCGTATTGATGCCCTGCGTACCCTGACCACAGAGGCGCTGGCAGTGCTCATGCCATTCAAAGCACAGGAAATCCGGCATCGGAACGGCGTGTACTACGGCCAGAACACCATCAGTAAAAACCTTATCCTCGCTAACCGCTGGGAACTGCTCAACGCCAACGGCTTTGTTTTGGGTGTTTCCGGCTCCGGCAAGTCTTTCACAGCAAAACGTGAGATTGCGGGACTTGCCCTTTCTACGGAGGACGATATCATCGTTATTGATCCAGAGTCCGAGTACCGGCCGCTCATCGAGGGGCTGGGCGGCGAAGTGATCGAGGTGTCCGCCACTTCGCCGGGTCATATCAATGCTATGGACATGGAACAGGGCTACGGCGACGGCGAGAACCCCGTAGTGCTCAAGTCTGAGTTCCTGCTCTCTCTTTGTGAGCAGCTCATGGGGTCAGGGAAGCTCTCCGCCAAGGAGAAATCCATCATAGACCGCTGCGCCGCCCAGTGTTACCGTGACTACATCCGCAGAGGGTATCAGGGGACCGTCCCCACCCTGCAGGACTTCCACGCCGAGCTGCTGCGCCAGTCGGAACCGGAGGCGCGGGATGTGGCGCTGGCCATTGAGCTGTTCACCGAGGGCAGCCTGAATACCTTCGCCAAGCCCACCAATGTGGACACCAACTCCCGTATCCTCTGCTATGACATCCGCGACCTTGGCCGCCAGCTCCTGCCGGTAGGCATGCTGGTGGTACTGGACAGCATTTTCAACCGCGTCATCCGCAACCGCCAGCAGGGGCGCAACACCTGGATCTATATTGACGAAATTTACCTTTTATTCCAGCATGAGTACAGCGCCAACTTCCTGTTTACGCTCTGGAAACGCGTCCGCAAATACCGTGCGTGCTGCACAGGTATCACACAAAATGTAGACGATCTCCTGCAATCCCATACCGCCCGCACCATGCTGGCAAACAGCGAGTTCCTCGTCATGCTCAACCAGGCTGCAACAGACCGGACGGAACTGGCGCGGTTGTTGAATATCTCAGACAACCAGCTCTCCTATATCACCAATGTGGAGTCTGGCCGCGGGCTGATCAAGTGCGGCAGCGCGATCGTCCCTTTCCTTGATAATTTCCCCAAAAACCGGCTGTACCAGCTGATGACAACCAAGCCTGCCGACGCAGACGGCTCCAGCGACGCAGGACGGGCTGCGTAATGCGGCCCGCCTTTGCGGGGAGGTGCTCCAATGGATAAGATAAAGGAAAAGCCCTCCGTCTCAAGCAGGATCCGGGAAAAAGCAAAAGCCGCGCCGAAAGAACTTGTCCATCGTGGCCTGGACGATGGTGCGGAGCGCCTGCGGACGCAGTTGCGGAACACCGCCCAACAGGGACGGCGGGATGATTATGGCGGCGATCAGATTGAGGACGCCGCGGCAGACACTATGCGCCGCATGGAACGCGGCGCGGGGAAACTTATCAAAGAGAGAAAAAAGCGCGGCACAGACCCCGGCGGGGAACCTGCCAGTAGTCCCCCCGACAATGGCAATGGCAAGCCGGAAATCCGGACCAGGGAAAGCGAAAATAAGTCTGGCCCCACAGAGAGGGTCAGACCTGTCGAAAACACAGGGAATAGTCCTGCAGCTCAGATAAAGACAAAAGATGCGTACATGCGCACCCAGGAAGGAACACCGGCCACGAGCCTGTCCACGGACCGGACGCAAGGCCGGCAGCAGTTCGTCAGGGAACGCGGGAGGAAAGCAGCGCAGGAAACGGCCCGGCGGAAAGCGGAGCAAGACCGCTTGAAAACAGGCGGTACGGCAGAGACTGCCGGCAATGTGAGCAGAGATAGGTCCGGCGTAACCAGCAGCGTACAGGTGAACAGAACCGGGCGGAGCGGCGCCTCGCCGATCCACCAGGTACAGTCCAGACGGAGCGCGGCCGTGCTCCCGAAGGAGAAACCGGCAGGATTGGTTTCCACCGTAAAAGCGGCGGGACGCCATGCAGCCTTGTCACCGTCTGCCCGCACACCCAGGCAGATAGTCAGGATGACAGACCGTACCAGGTACACCGGCGTCAAAACAGGGCGTACGGCCGCACAGGCTGCACAACACGCCAAGGCCATACGTGCGGCACAGCAGGCAACACAGTACCGTATGCGGGTAAAAGCGGCGGGCAATGCGGTTAAAAGAGCTGCGTCGAATGCCGGAAAGGCCCTTCGCGCGCTCCTGGCAGCGACACGGAGCCTGATGGCGGCAGCGGCGGCCGGGAGTTCTGTCGTCCTGTCCCTGCTCATTGTGATCTGCATCATCGGTCTTCTGCTCACCTCGCCCTTTGGTATCCTGTTTACCAGCGAGCCTGTGGATGATAACTCTGTCGCGCTGAACACAGCTATCGCCCAGATCAATGTGGAATACACCGAAAAACTGGATGAACTGCAGGAGGGAGACTATGACCAGATTATCATTGAAGGCTCCCCTCCAGACTGGCGGGAGGTCGTGGCAGTGTTTGCAGTAAGGACTGCCGGGACAAACGATGGCGTGGATGTAGTCACACTGGATGATGACAGGGTAGACCGGCTGAGGGCTGTGTTCTGGGATATGGTGTCGCTGAAAGCCGAGGTGGAAACAACAGAGGATGACGGGACCATTCTGATTATCACGATTGCATCCAGGACAATAGATGAGATGCGGGAACTTTATTCTTTTACAGACAGGCAGAACAACATGCTGGATGAGCTGCTCGATAACCTGGAACTTGTCGGCGGGGCAATCGGCAACCTGGATGTGACAGATACCAATGCACAGGAATTGCTGGCGTCATTACCGAAAAATCTGAGCGCTGAACGGCGGGCCGTTATAGAAGCAGCCTGCACTCTGGTCGGCAAAGTGAATTATTTCTGGGGCGGCAAGAGCCTCGTCATAGGCTGGGATTCCCGTTGGGGAACCACCATGCAGGTGACCGCAGCCGGCAGCTCCAGTACAGGGACTTACCGGCCCTACGGGATGGATTGCTCCGGATATGTTGACTGGGTATTTTATAATGCCAGCGGCGGGAAGTATATCATAGGGCATGGCGGCGGCGCTGCCAGCCAGCACACTTACTGCTCCCCTATCTCATGGGATGAAGCGTTGCCCGGCGATCTGGTATTTTACCCTGGAGACACGCATGTGGGTATCGTAGGCGGCAGGGATACAAACGGGAACCTGCTCATTATCCACTGTGCAAGTGGGTATAACAACGTGGTGATCACCGGCATCGAGGGCTTTACATCCATTGGCCGGCCATTTTACTTCTCTGACTGACTTTATAAATAAACGGTCAGGAAAGATTGGTAAAGGGGCGTCGTGGGTGCGGCGATAAAAAATGGAGGGGATGCCTGATATGGTATCAGGCATCCCCTGTTTTATTCTACCAGCCACGAGGCCATGTCTTTCATTTTCGCCAGCACATCCGTCGGTTCTTCGATGCGGATCGCCCCGCTGAAAGTAAATACCCAGGCAAAAAAGGGTGGGCTTGGCGCCACATTCACAACGGCGCGGAAGCAGTTGGCAGCCACAGGCATCGTATCCACACCCTCCCCGAAACGGTCTATCACGCTGCGCATGGTCTTGTTTTCGCACAGCAGTGTGACCTGTTGTGTCTCTTCATGGTACATGCCAAAGACCTTCCGCACATAACCGACGGGATCAAAGCCGGTATCTGCTATGTATACCGCATCTGCAGGCTGGATCCCCGTCATACGGTCTACCCGGAACTGCGCCAGCTTGCCGTGTTTCACAGACCAGCCCACTGCATAGTAGAAATCCCTGTTCCAGACGAGGGCATACGGGCTGAACAAATAGCGGTATCCGTTGTGTTTCAAAATTTTCTTCTTTTCCGTCGTGTACTCATAATACTGGAATGAGACAGCCTGCTTGCGATAGAGCGCGGTCTGGAGCGCATCGATGGCGTAATAAATGGTTTCGTTGTCCGGTTTCGTCATACCCTCCATGTAGACAGGATGACGCAGATGTTCCGCATTGTATGTGCTGGTAAGCCGGGCGAGTTTTTGAAGAAGGGCGGCGCTCTTTTTCTGAGTAATAAAATGAGAGGACGCCACTGCATCTGCCAGCAGCTTCAGTTCCGGCAGTTCAAAGAGCCTCGAGCCAATGAAGTAACGGTTCTGCGTGCTTTTGACGCAGATAATATCGTGACCATCGTCCATTAAAAGCTGGATGTCACTGTACACATTCTTTCGGTTAGCATGGATACCCTTTCGTTCCCAGTACCGCAGGATGTCCGCGGCGGAAACAAAGCGGGTCTCGTCTGTCTGTTCATACAGAAGTTTCAACAACAGCAGCAGACGTTTTTGCGCTTGATTTTGCACCCAACATGCCCTCCCAGAATGATACAGCGGCACAAGAAAAGCCTGTTTGGTAAAAGATGCACCCTGCCGAATAACAGGGAATTTCAGCTTTGCGGCTGCCATATCCTTTTATTTGGCTTCTTTGTTTTGAAACCCTGCCTTTTGTCTGGCTTTATCTCGAGTTTTCCCTTGCAAGGCAAGCATGGTTGAGGTGCCTCTCATACGCAGCATTCAACGTTTGCGCAGGATTTCATCCAGCGCCCCCTCCACCCATCGTGTAAGCCAGACACACCCAGCATGTCCAGCTTGCTAACTATCTCTTTACGCAGATTATACGCACTGGCAGGAAAGCTGTCAACTACTTGAGCAACCAACGTTTCAATGTTGCCGCTCCTGTAATTTACGTTCTTCTGCCTGCTGGGTCAGATGAAAAAACATGGATAGGTAAGCTGTTAGGTTGTAATTTTCGGATTATTTTTGCTTTGGAAAGGAGAAGCATGATGGACGAAAACACAAGGGAGGAACTGTTGGGGATAGACCTGTATAAAAACCTGTCACGGGAAGAACTGATTTTAGGATTGCTTGCATCGTCAGCTCGTGAAGAAGAAATGAGGCCGAGGAAAATCTCCATTGCAGCAGCAGAGATGGAAAAAATCAACGATGTTTTATGGGTATTTGGCTCGTATATTGAGGGGCATGATTATTTTGATATTCTGGTATCCTCCAAATTTGGAATCATCCGGCCAGATATAGTCGGCAATTATGAATATTTTTCGGATGCCGACAGCATCTTTTATAGTCTGGTCGATGAAATTTACAATGATGTGCGGGACTTAAAGCTGGAAGGGGATCACATAACAGCATCCATGTGTCCGGCAGAGGAGCCGGAGTTGTGCCGCCGTGTTTTGCCCTTGATAGGCAAGCTACAAGATAAAGAACATTACAGCAAAATATTCAGGGATTTCCTGGACGAGTATAGAGAGTAAAGCAAGCAGATGAGCAAACAGAGTGAAGGATCTGTATAAAAATATAGTTATCAACGCTGTACCATCAAGGATTTATCGTAAGTATTTTTATAGATGTCTGCTTATTGAGACGTGTTTTCGACAAACTTTGAAAAACTCTTTGTATTAAAGATAGTTTTAAGCCTCAACTACCCCCATAGGTGTAGCTGAAGCTTAAGAATGAATAAAGCACGCCTGTTGGCGTGCTTTATTCGACAAGTATAACTTTTTCACCGGTCAGGTGTGAAGCGACAAAATCAACTATGACCTGTGCCTTAACACCACGAAATTCTCTGTGAAAGAGCTGGCGCTCTAATTGTAAAAATTGTATTTCTTCGCGGTACATACCAAAGATCCGCCGTACATGTCCGACGGGGTCGAAGCTGGTATCAGCGGACTGGATCCCCGTCATTCGATCCACCCGAAACTGTGCCAGCTTGCTGTGTTTCATAGACAGCCCACTAAGTAGTAGAAATTCCTGTTCCAGACGAGGGCATACAGACACTGAACACTTAACGGTATCTGCTACGTTTCAGTACCCTCTTTTTCGCAGTCGTGTACTTATAATACTGGATATTCATTTTGGCACAGGCCCGACGATGCGTTACTGGCTTGGTGCCAGATTCTGTTCCCGTGAGATTTTCAACACTGACTGAGTTTATCCGAGAAAGTAGCCGCAACTCTCGCGTATGATAAGTTCGTATGGCAGGATATCATGTATAGTTAGCAAAGGTTCTTTTTTCATCAGCGCGAGCAACTTGCGGAAAGCAGTTTGTCCAATCTGCACCTTGGGCTGGCAAATTGTCGTTAGTGTGGGTTCCCAGAATGCAGAAAGTTCAATATCGTCAAATCCGATGACAGCACAATCTTCGGGTACACGCACCCCGTGTTTTTTAAACGCTTTCATCGCACCGATAGCCATTGTGTCACCAGCGGCAAACACCGCACTAAACGGTTTGCCTGAAGCTAACAGCGCTTCGGCTTGAGCATAGCCACCTTCGAAGGTTGGTTCGCCGTGACGAATCAACTCAGGGATAGCAGGAAGCCCGTGTTCCTCGAGCACTTGACAATAGCCGCGATAACGCTCGCGATAGAGCAGAAGTGAGGTGGAGGCTGTGATATGTGCGATATTCTGATGCCCCATACGGATTAAATGCATCATAGCAGTACGAGATGCGGCTGCATTATCAATTGATACGCAAGGAATGCTGTTGTTTTCAAAATCTTGAACAGCCATTACAAGCGGATACTGATCCGCAACCTGCTGGACAAGCTTCTGAGTCATGCTGGCAGACATGGAAATGATACCGTCCACTTGCCGCTGCTGAATTGCGTTAAGATAATGGGATTCGATTGAAGGCTGACTTCGCATATCAGCAATCAGCACCTGATAACCATAGGCTTCTGCAGTGGATTCGATGCCGAAAATAACTTCATGTGTCAAGGAGTTTTGTATATTGGGGACGATGGCAACCACGGTTTTTGTCTCTTGGGTCCGCAATTGGCGTGCCAGCGCATTAGGTTGGTAGTTGAGTTTTCGGATCGCTTGTAGCACACGTTCGCGTGTTTCAGGACGAACGGATGCCTGTCTGCTAATTACACGGGATACTGTAGCCAACGAAACGCCGGCCTCGTGTGCAACATCCGCAATGTTAGCCATTTTGCTTCTCCTTTCGCCATTACACCAAAATAAAACGTTTTCATTAAGAAAGCTTAGATATATAATTATCATACCCTTAGAGCAAATGAAAGTCAAATAGAGATTTGTAAAAGATCGATTAAAAACAAAAAGTAAACGTTTTCTTTATCATGGATAAATCGGAGAACGGAAAATAAAAATCGCGGATTATAAAATATAAAATTGTAAGACTTCACCAAAAATATTGCTTAAAAATTGAATAATATAGACATTGAAATAAAAATGAGATAATGCAATAATATAAGTACAATGTAAACGATTTCAAAATTATATAATCTGCTACTAAACAAACACTGGAGTGAAATCGTATGCAACTATAAACAGTATGGATAAAGGAGGTAATGCGACATTAAAACTGCAGCATTGCTGATATGAATAAAATGTAAATGATTACATTTGCGAAGAAAGGAGAGAAAACAAGATGAAAGGATTGTTCAAGAATATTGATACCATAATTCGCTGGATTGAAGATGCTGTGGCGGCAACAGCGTTAATTGCTATTGTGACGATTGCAGCGGCGAATACGATTGGACGTTACGTATTCGAATCCGGCTTTCTATGGGCGGATGAGGTGAATCAGGCGCTTCTGGTTGCGATGGCAATGTTCGGCAGTGCCCGTGCTGTGCGTACTGGCGGACACACCGAGTTTACCGCAATCAGCAGTAAGCCCAAATCGCGCGGGGTACGTATAGCAATCCGCACAGTCATTCTGATAATCACAATCGGCTTTTTGCTGTTCTTGTTGGTCACTTGTGTGCAGTATACGGCACAAGGTACCATGCTGAGTACTGTGCTTAAAGTGCCTAGAATGTATTATTACCTTTCTATGCCGATTGGCTTTGCGCTTTGTGTGTATGAGTACATTAAGATCGCGAAGAAAAAGGTGCTGAGCGATCCAGTAACAGAGGGGCGGAAAGAGGTGTAAAGTTATGGAAGCAATTATCGGTTTACTGATCGCGCTGGCATTTATTTTAATCATTGTCGGTGTGCCAATCTATGTCAGCCTGTTGCTCACCGGTGTGCTTAGCTTAGTGGCATTGGCGGTCAGCACAGGCACTCCGGTTGCAACGATTGCGGTTTCACAGGCTATTTTTAACGGAATGGGAAATCTGCCGTTACTGGCAATCCCATTTTTTATGCTGGCGGGCGAGATTATGAACCGCGGCGGCATTACAGAAAAGCTGATTAAGTTTGCTATGCTGCTGATTGGCAGGCTGCCCGGCAGCTTGGCACATGCCGGAATTGTTTCAAGCATGTTCTTTGGTGGCATTACAGGTTCCGCACAGGCCAGCGCATCCTGTATGGGCGGTATCCTAATCCCTGCGATGGAAAAGGAAGGCTACTCGGTCAAAGAAGCTGCGGGCGTTATATCTGCGGCATCGGTCTGCGGCCCGATCATCCCTCCAAGTATTATTATGGTCGTATATGCGACTGCGGTTGGCGCGTCTGTCGGTTCGATGTTTATGGGCGGTGTAATCCCGGGTATCATGGCGGGCCTGATTCTAATGGTCATTGTTCTGCTGCGCAATCGCGTATGCCACTTCCCACGACGCACGGAAAAACTGGCAGCAGCAGAGATCAAAAAAACTCTTATTGATGGTATCATTCCGCTGGGTATGCCGGTTATCGTAGTTGGCGGCATTATGGGAGGCATCTGCACGGCTACCGAGGCAGGCGCAATAGCAGTGGTATACAGTCTGATTGTCAGTTTATTTATCACACGCACGCTTAAACTCCGTGATATGGGTTCGATTCTGCTGTCTGCAGCCAACAGTGCGGCGCCGTTACTGTTGATTATTGCCTGCGCAAAGGTATTCAGTTATGGCCTTACCGCGCTGCAGATGCCTGTGCTGGTGAATGACCTGATTCTGTCTATTACAGACAACAAGTGGGTATTCCTGCTGTTAGTCAACATCCTGCTGCTTATTATGGGCATGTTCATGGATGGTGGTGCAGCTGTTATTATCCTTGCGCCGATCCTTGCGCCTGTCGCAGCCTCTATGGGCATCAGCCTGGTACATTTCGGTATTGTTATGTGCCTTAACCTGACCATCGGCTGCATCACGCCGCCGCTCGGTTACTGTTTGTTTATTACTGGTAAAATTGGCAAAATATCGATTGAAGATACGGTGCGGGGAACTTTGCCGTATATGCTGGGCGAGATTATCGTACTGCTGCTGATTACTTATGTCCCAGTTCTGGTCACCTTTGTGCCTTCTGTGCTGGGCTACGCAATTTGAGGGGAAAGATATGAGAAGAGTTGCGCTTTTGGATTACGGAAAGCTTGAACTGCAAAGCGATTATCCCAGTATCGGCGCGTTGCAGTCCGGCACGGTCAAGGTTGAGGTTCATGCCTGCGCTATCTGCGGAAGCGATATCGCCCTGTACCGCGGCCAACGCTCGCTCGCGGATGAGCGGTATTATGGACATGAGTTTTCAGGGGTGATTGTAGACGCAGGCGACGGGGCGAACGGTATTCAAAACGGTATGCGGGTGGCAAGCGAACTGAACCGTACGTGCGGACGGTGCTGGAATTGCCTGAACGGGTTAGCGAACTACTGCAAAAGCATGAATGATGCATTGCTGCCGGGCGGTTTCTCTGAGGAAACGTTTGTGCTGAATACACCGGAATACAGCTTTATCAGCCCGATTCCGGATACGATTGATTTTGAAACAGCCTCTATGCTCGAACCGACCAATTGTGCTTATCGCATCGCGCGGCAGGCTAATATTACGCCGGGTTCCAATGTGCTGATTTTTGGTTTGGGTACGATGGGACTGATTACCGCAATGATTTTGAAAACGCTGGGTGCGAGCCGTATCATAGGGGTGGAACGGAGTCGCCCTCGATTAGACAAAGTGCATTCGCTTGGTCTGATCGAAACGGTAGACCGCAACGACCCCAATTGGTTGGAGCAGGTGCGTGAGATGAGTTCCAGACAAGGGGTGGACGTGGTGATCGAAGCTACTGGCGCTGTGCCAGTGCTGCAGGACGCCTTTGATGCGGTTCGTCCGGGTGGTAAGATCGTTGTGGCGAGTGTATATCACAGTGCTGCGGGTGATTTAGCGTTATTGCCTATCATGCGCAAGGAGCTGACAGTCGTAGGGGCGAAAGGTCCATATCCGCACCGCAAATCGGATGGCACCTCCGCGCCGGTGGAAATTATAGCGCGGCTGAAAGATGATTTAAAAAAGCTGGTTACGGTATACGACTTTAAAGACGCTCTGCAAGCTTTCGAAGATATGATGTCGGGCGCTTCAATTAAAGCCGTTGTCCGTTTCAGGTGAAGCAATGGAACAGAAAACCACAGTTCAAAAAGAAAGGAAGCTTGTTATGAAAAAATTGGTATCTCTGTTGTGTGCATCGGCAATGATGCTGGGCATGACCGCTTGCTCGGGAGGCGACCCCACGACTGCACAGTCAGACGGAAACAGCGATTCGACCGTCGTCAAATATTCCGTTGTATTTGCTTCAAGCGGAACGCAGGCAGATGGTGCGGCGGCGCTCGGCGATCTGATTGAGGAGCATTCAGATGGGCGACTGAAAATGGAGTTCTACCCGTCCTCACAGCTGGGCGATAAAATTGCGACATTTGAAGGCCTGCAGATCGCGACCATTGAGATGACGGAATGCGCGCTGACCGATCTGTCCACCTTCAATTCCATGTGGTCGGTGTTCTCGCTTCCTTACCTGTGGGACAGCGGTGAACAGGCGATCCAAACTATTATGGATCCGGCAGTGATCGAGGTACTGGAAGCGGATATGGAAGCAAATGGATTTAAAGTCATCGCTTGGACCGACCTAGGTAGCCGCAGTATCGTCAACACCAAGCGCGCAATCAATACGCCGGAAGATCTGCACGGACTCAAGATTCGGTGTATGGAAGATGCGGTTCTGGCTGATGCAACCACTGCAATGGGAGCGATCGCAACCCCGCTCGCGTTCAGCGAGGTCTACACCGGTATGCAGCAGGGCACGTTGGACGGCGCAGACTACCAGATCCCTAATGTATATGCAAGTGCATGGCAGGAAATTTGTCCGTATATGTCTTTGACCGAGCACTTCACAATTCCGGATGTGGTATTTGTCAGCAAAACATGGTTTGACCGCCTATCCGCTGAGGATCAGCAGGCATTGCTGGACGCAGGCAAAGAATTTACCGAACAATGGAATAATGAGATTTGGCCAAATGCGACCGAGAGCGCACGCGAGGGACTCGAATCGGCTGGTATGACAATCAACGAAGTTGATAAGGAGCCGTTTATACAAGCGGTACAGCCGGTAATTGATGACTTTCTTGCGAGTGCAACCGATGACCAGAAGAAGCTGTATGACTTGCTGATGGAGACTCGTGAGAAGTATTGATATCTGGAACGGTTTAGCGGTTTCGAGTGTGAATATTTGAAAAGAGGGGGGGGGCGCATTCATAGGCCAACGTCCCCCCTTTTCTACTGACAGAAAGGAGATTATAATGTACGAAAAAAGATTATCCGGCGTGGTTATTCCGACTATTACGCCGATGCACGAAGATGGATCAATAGATGGGCGCTCGCTGGCGGGCTTTACGGAATATCTGGTGCAGGCGGGGGTGGACTGTC
>NZ_BAAGGY010000034.1:0-17856 GCF_054658635.1 Agathobaculum sp. TL06 | reverse complement strand
GAGTATATATCAAAAGTTGGCGAGAATCTAATCAATGGTAACCCATTGGCTAAACAAGCTTATAATGAGGTATCTAATTCTATTATTAAAAATGTAACACCTGGATATAACATCTTCGTTCTCAACAATATTAAAAAGAATTGTAATGGTGTTGTTCCTGTTAAAGAAAGATGCTATCGAATTTTAGAAGAGGATTACGGCTGGTATAGAGAAAAACCACTGTCGTATTTCCATGACGATGTACAAAAAGGCGGACCAATTGATGTTTACAAAGAATTCTACCAAAAGAATGATGTATTTTGTGCTGGTCTTGAATTTGAAACAGGAAACATTTCATCTGCTCATCGATCTATGAATAAGCTTTGTATTGGAATAGCCAAGGGAGAAATAGCGATTGGTTTTTTGATGATGCCAATAAAAGCGATGGCTTTTTATTTGACAGACAGAGTATCAAATTATGAGGAATTAGAGCCATATTTTTTACTTCTCGATAATACCCCATTTGTTATTTTCGGGTTTGATGCTGATGAGTACGACCCTAATGCACCTTTACTTCCTAAAGGCAAAGATGGTATGTCACCGCGTACCATTCGTAAATGGCAAGATAGATAAATTTTACGAAAGCAAAAAGTAGTAAAGGAGGATATATCTCTTGTGTACTTAATCCAGTATGGTATGTTACGCATTTAAAAGATAAAAAGCCTTTATTTATACAGTTTCCTAAGTACGTTCAAATAAGGTAAGTTTTTGCATTCATATTCTTAAAATGGCGTTCCTACTGTGTGATAGGAAGAAAAAAGACGGGTGAAAAGTGATTTCTTTTCACCCGTCTTTTTTCTTCACCCCTGTATGGCAGCTACCCTATTTCAGTTTGTCGGTTAATACTGTTTTATGAGTAGCTACCTTTTCGCAGACAGTTCCACTTTGGGCAGTTGTTATCCATAGCGTTGGTATTCAGTCATATGACACGCATGGACATAAAAAACGGGTCCTGCTTGGTAAGCAGACCCGTTTTTCAAAGCCGGATATTCAATTTATATTGTGCCGGCAGTAAACTGCTGCCCATTCTTTCTTTCCGGATGCCAGTATCGGGACATTGTCAGCACCCATGTTAATAAAGGTTTGGGTCAAGATTGTTAGCTTTAGCAGTTTCAATCACGCTGCAGATCACAGCACTACCTTGCGCACCGTGGGGTGTGTTTGCAAACAGGAAGTTCTTCCTGGCAATCACGAATGGCTTTATGCTGCGTTCTGCAAGGTTGTTGCTCAACTCAAAGCGCCCGTCTTCCAGAACGCGGATCAGATACGGACATTGCTTTTCCAGATAGTACAATGCCTTGTCCAGTGCAGACTTAGGGGCGGCCTTATTCGCAGAAGCCCATGACAACAAAGCATCCATCACCGGTTCGGACCGTTCCAGACGCTGCGTATATCGTTCTTCCTGCGGCAAGCCCTGTAATTCTTTCTCTATTGTGAATAGTTTGCTGCAATACGCCTGCCCCTGCAATGCAGTGGAGCCACTTTGTTCCTGCTTCGGCAGGGATTTCACCGCTTAGTCAAACTTGCGGCGCAGGTGTGCCCAGCATCCCACAACCCGGATATTATCCGGCAGGCTGTGGTAGCTCGAATATCCGTCTGTATGCAGCCAACCGAAAAAGCCATTCAAAAAGTTCGCTGCATTGCCGGCTTTACGATCCGGGCGGAATTCGTAGAGCACCATAGGATGCCTGGCGCAGCTGCCCGTCCGGTAAAGCCACATATAGCTCTTGGACTGGGATGTCTTCCCGGGTTCCTTCAGCACCTAGAGCGTGGTTTCATCCGCATATTGGACTTTCTCCTGTACAAGCCTGTGGTGCATTTACACGAGTCCACCCTGCATAAACTGAAGGAATGATCCGAACGGCTTGCAATCGGCAAGGAGAATGATGATTACCTGCACCGTCTCGCGAACGTCGCACAAAATGTTGCCATTGCTGCGCGCGAGGTATGCAGAAGCCCGCGAAAAAAATCTCCTGTGCAGCAGGAAATCTTTTTCGCGGGCATGGGTGGGAGAAAGTATGGCACAGAGCAAACATACATCCTGCCGGGCCAGTATACACGGACAGTACAAGGAGGTAGTCCCCCTTCTTCATCCGGCTAAATGAATCAATGACAGCGTATTTGTGTGTAAGCCAGCGCATACGTTACCCATCTTTCTCATTTTTTCAGCCACGCTTCAAACGCTTCGAGAGAGATTTCCCCATTCTGGCACGCATCCCTGTGCTTTTTCGCCTCCGCCGTCCAGGCATTGAATTCCTCCCGCGTCATCGTGCCGTAGCGGATGCGGGCGTTGTGGGTCTTGTAGGCGCGGTTATAGGCGCGGGTGATCGGGTTTCCAAGCAGCTTTTTCTGGTAGACACGCGCAGCTCCGACATCCCGGCAGGTCTTGCCCTTTTCATATTCACGGGAACAGTACTCTGTCCGGTCGCCGTCCGTTGCGGCAAACAGCTTGCCGCACAGCTGACAACGCTTGAAGCGAATCGCACGACGCAGATAGGTGGATTTGAGAAAAACGTACAGTTCCTGTACGGATTTGGGATAGCAGACTTCTGCCATTACCATCTGCTGCTCTGTGCTGTAAAGATACTCCGGATCCGTGTTCTCGGCCGGGGAGATCCAGCCGTTAAAGGCCGCACGTGTGCGGGCTGGAAGCAATTCCGTACGAACAGAGGGCAAGCGCATTGGCGTGCGTTTCCAGATCTCCCAATACCGGCGGTAAATATCCTCCGTTTCCGGGCTCAGGCAATCGAACAGAAGCGTGTGCGCATCTGCCCTGACTTTGTCCAGCTCATCGCGGAAATCGGTGACAATCGAAGGATCAATATTGTAGAAGCTTTTGAGCAGCAACGGCGCAAGCTGCATCACCAGCAGATAGAGAAAAGGATTATGCACATGCTGAAAACTGAACAGGATCTCGTTCCATTCTCCCATGTTTTCCTCTCCTACCTGTTCCCTTCTTTTCAGATATTCGTAAGTTTCCTGTAAAAGGGCTTCATCCTCTTCCTGCCAGTCCTCCAGTAATTGGATCATGCTTTCTCCGTAAGAAAAGGTGTGCCGGTACTGCATGTGTACTGCATTGTCAAAGAACTCAATAACCTCCTGCTTCGTCGTAACATACACGCGAAGATGGCACTCAGACGGAATAATCTGCTTCACAGAAAATCATGCACCTCCATATGGAAATATGAATTTGTAAAATAATTATAAACCTATTGACAAATCTTTTCAAGATGCTATTATAGTTCCATAGAGCTATATTTCTATAATAGACTAAACATTCTGATTTGTCAACTGCAAAGGGGGGATGGATATGAAACGGATGGCATATGAGGACTACCCTGATGTGCTGAATGCCGAGCAGCTTGCTGCGATGATGGGCATCTCGCGCGCGGGCGCGTACCAGCTGATGAACCGAGCGGACTTTCCTACGCTCTGTATCGGCAAACGAAAACTGGCACCCAAGGACAAGGTTCTTGCATGGATCGACCGCCAGACCGAGAACTGACATATTCGTAAGGTTTTCGGAAATCGGAACTTTTTCGGCCGTTTCAGGCATACGGTACTTTTGCAAACCTAAGCGGTAATTTCGTGGAAAGTGCACCTTTTCCTCAAAAAATGTAAACCGCCAAAAAGGTGCACTTTGGGAATTATTCGAAGATTGGGCGGTAATTGCAAAACCGTAATGAATCAGTCTGATCAGGTGTTCCAAATCCTTGGAGAAGTAACAGGATTCCGGCGTTTGCAAACACGCGCGGTTCCTCTTTACCGGTCCGTTTGCTGTACAACCGGGGCGGTACTGTTCCAATGAATCACAAACAAAAACACAAGAAAGGAGGAGAGGCAAATGACCGATCCCACAAGGGCGACATACGAGTCCGCCCTGCATAAACTGAATGAATTATCCGAACGGCTTGCAATCGGCAGGGAGAATGATGATTACCTGCACCGTCTCGCGAACGCCGCACAGGATGTTGCCATTGCTGCACGCGAGGTATATGCAGAAGCCCGCGAAAAAGATCTCCTGTGCAGCAGGAAATCTTTTTCGCGGGCATGGGTGGGGGAAAGTATGGCACGGAGCAAACATGCCTCCCTGCCGGACGGGTACTCACTGGAAGTAAGGGAAGATGGTTCGGTGGTGATCCAGCTTCCGCTGCGGCTGTCCAAGCGAAGCCATGACAGTACATTTGTGTGCGAACCACTGGATACCTTGCTGGCCTGCCATGCATCCGCACTGCCCCGGTTCCGGGAGTGCACGGTGGAATTTCTCCATTGCTATTCCGCGTCGCATCATCCCGCTGATGTGCGCGACCATGATAATCTGGAGACACGCACCGTGCTCAATGTTATCGAACGTTATCTGCTCACCAGCGACAGCGGCATATACTGCTCCAACATCCAGACAAGCTGCTGGGGAACGAAAGACCAGACGGTGATCCTGATCCGGCCCGGCAAGATCCCGGTCTGTGAGGAGGCAGGAGATCATGCGGATTTTTAGAAACAGTACGGCAGAATATCTGCTGCTTATCAGCACGGCATACGGACAACTGCCATATCGTGTGCTGACCTTCCTGCCCCTACCATACGAAAATGTGAAGGACGCATTCCAGAAGCTATGCCGCGCCGGCTACCTCGAAATCGTCAAAGCGCCGGGACATAAAAGCTTTTTCATTACGGACGCAGGCTATGCTGCGTACTGCGAAGCCATACGGAAAAGCACAAAGCCGCAGTACTGGGATGAAATTCCGAACAAGCCGGAATTTACCCGAAATGCCCAGAAAGCCATACGGCTCAGCCGCATCAACGAAGCACAGATGTTTTTCTTCTTCCTCGGTCAAACATCATACCAGACTTCACTGGAGATCAAGCGCGAGATGGAGAAAAAAGACGCCCGCAGCTCGGACAGCCTGAAATATTCCCGTTTCGTCGGCAAGATCAAGCGCGGCAAGCAGGTATCGCTGATCTACCATTTCGGCAACGGCAACCAGCGGCTTAACTCGAACGGCGAGTGCAATGCGTCGGTCTGGCTGCGCGAGGAGGATACGATCCCTTGTGAAAAGATCATCCTGACCGAGACGGAGAAAGGACTCGTGGACATTCTGGAATACTCCCTGTGGGCGCTGAACAAAAGCAGCGATGCACTCCGGCACATGCAGCTCAACTACTACATCTCATACGATGACAACGCAGTGCTGCTGCCGCTGTCAAGGGACGCCGGATACTTCGCACAGGCATTCGGCCGCGAGGACTGGCCGCAGATGGTGCGGTATCTGGAGGATGGGGCACGCCCTGCGGATGGCATATTCCTGTCTACGCTCGATGGCAGGTGGATGGATGTGCTGGTGTATCTGTCAAAAGAGCACGACCCGGATGTTTCGGTACATCTGACGATATGGGATTTTCAGCTGCCAATCCTAACAGAACTGCACAGGCGCGGACTGCTCCCGGAGGGTGTCCCATGCGATGGCTACCATATCAGCGATTACTGCAACGGGATACAGCCTGATCTTGTGTGACCGTCAAGGCCACCTGCATATTCGCAGATCTTATCCCAACCAGACAGGCAGATAAATCGTCTGCCAGATGCAGCAAGCCGCTACTCACCCAACATGGAATATGTTATACTGTTTATGGCAACGGAATCCATGTGCCACGGAAAGGAGGACATTGTGGCACAAACAAAAAAGAGCCGCAGTGCTGCGGGCAATGGAAATATACGAAAACGAAAAGACGGCACTTGGGAAGGTCGATATACCGTAGGCACAGATCCAAAAACAGGCAAACAGCTCCGCCGCTCCATTTACGGGAAAACGCAGAAAGAAGTACGGGAACGGCTTCGGCAGATAACAAGTGATGTCGATACCGGTGAATATGTTGCGCCGTGTGCAATGAAGTTTTCCGAATGGCTGGATATCTGGCTGGAGGAGTATCTGACCGGACGCTCGCCGCTTACGGTCAGTTCCTACCGAGACAGTTGTAAAAATCACATCAAGCCTTTTCTGGGGCGATACCGCTTGGATGCAATCACACCGGTGCTGGTGCAGAAATTTGTCAATAAGATGCTTGCACAAGGGCTGGCGGCTAAAACAGTCAAGAAAATCCACGGCGTCCTGCACCGCGCTTTGCAGCAAGCTGTGCTGATCGGCTACCTGCGTACCAATCCTGCCGACGTTTGTAATCTGCCTAAGGCACGGCGTGCTCCGGTAAAGCCACTGAGCGATGAACAGATCGCAGCACTGATGAATGCGCTTGATCGGTCTGGGCATCCCTATGCAGACCTGTATATTGTGACGCTGTTTACCGGCATGCGGCAGGGTGAGGTGCTCGGCTTGGGCTGGGAAGATGTCGATTTCCGTTCGGGTACCATTCTGGTACACCGGCAGCTGCGCCGTCTGAAAGAACGCGGTGCCGGATACGACTATGCTGAGCCCAAAGATCACGCCAGCCGTGTAATCAAACCGGCACCATCTGTGATGACACTGCTCAAGCGGCATCGCATCCATCAGTCGGAATTACAGCTTGCTGCAGGGCCTGCATGGTCCAATCCCATGAATCTGGTCTTTACCAACGAGTTTGGTGGACATCTGGTTCACGGCACGGTATACCGGCAGTTTAAGCGGATCATTGCAGAACTTGGATTTCCTGATTTCCGTTTCCATGACCTTCGTCATACTTATGCAGTCGTCTCCCTGGAAAACGGCGATGATATCAAGACGGTTCAGGAGAACCTTGGCCATGCGACAGCCGCATTTACCCTTGACGTATATGGCCATGTAAACGAACGAATGCGTAAGGAGAGCTCAGACCGCATGGAGAAATTCATCCATCAGGTGTCTACCCTGTGACATCCTCTTAGGGGTATGGATAGGGGTGGAGAAAATTATACCCGCCTCAGAAGTTTTGATTGGTTTGATAAAAAAGAAAAATCGCACTTTTTCATCTCGAAAAAGTGCGAAATTCTGGCGGAGACGGAGAGATTTGAACTCTCGCGCCGGTTTCCCGACCTACTCCCTTAGCAGGGGAGCCCCTTCACCAGCTTGGGTACGTCTCCATGTCAAGTTTGCAGCTTCCGCCATCAGGTATTTGGCGGAGCGGGTGGGATTCGAACCCACGCGCCCTTTCGGACAAACGGTTTTCAAGACCGCCTCGTTATGACCACTTCGATACCGCTCCGTAGCTTTGCCCGATAAGCATGATTGATTATACTACATCCATCGGTAAATGTCAATGCTTTTCTCGGCAGAAGCACAGTCTTCCCACGCTTCTGCCGAAAATCCGTCAGCCGTCCAGTCGTTCCTGCCATTCTGAGGGCTTGAAACCGGGCAGGGCAAAATCCGCCCCGATCAGCAGCGGCCGCTTGACCAGCATGCCGTCGGTCGCCAGCAGGGCGAACTGCTCGTCCTCACTCATGGCCGGCAGCTTGTCTTTCAGGCCCAACGCCTTATACTGCAGGCCGCTTGTATTGAAAAAGCGCTTGAGCGGCAGCCCGCTCATCGCGTGCCACTGGCGCAGCTCCTGCTCGGTCGGGTTTTCCTGCTTGATATCACGGAACTGATATTCCACTCCCTTTTCCTCCAGCCACTTCTGCGCCTTCTGGCAGGTGGTGCATTTGGGATAACATACAAACAGCATTCAGGCTACCTCCTTTTCCATTTCCTGCCGTCCGGCGGTCAATACGGAAAGCTCCGCCAGCAGCAGCAGCGCCGCAGCCACGGACAGGCCGCCGCGCAGCACCATTTTTGCAGGCCAGGCCACGCCATGCACTCCCATCAGCCAAGACAGGCCATAGCCCGCCGCATCCGATACCGCCATCGTGACCGCAATCGCGCCAAAGAACGCCAGCATGGCCGGACGCGGTTTCCCGTACAGCAGCCGCGCCAAATGGTAAAACGCCAGCACCAGCAGGATATCGCCCACCAGTCCAAAGCCGAACGACGGGAGCTTGGGGTCCACGCAGGTCATGCGGTAATTGACGAGCAAATGCAGGCAGCTCCACAACAGAGGAACCAGCGTCAACAATGCGGAATGGGACGTCATTTCCACGCCCTGCGCTTTCGCCAGGCCAATGCTGCAAATGCCGGCGAGCACGGTTATGCCCGCGTAGGCAAGCTCCAAGGCCTGCGCCCAGCCGGCCGCATCCTCCTCCACCGTGGTCATCGTGAGATAAAGGTATCCCACGCCGCCCAAAACCAGCAGCAGGCCGGAGATGACCGCCATCATCCGGAAGCCCACGCCCTGCGTACCCAGCAGCTGCTCGAACGGCGTTTTCCGCTCCGCGCGGAGCGGCGCCGCCATGGCCGCATAAGCGGCCGCGCACAGCAGGAAAAAAACAGCGCAGTACCAGACCCATGTGTTGCCGGTCACCGGCAGGCCGTTCCTGCTATCAAAACCGTTCAAAAAATGGAGCGCGCGCGCCACAACGCCGGGTACGCACAACACCACCGCAAGAACGGGCAGAAATTTGGATCGCTTCATTCCATTTCCTCCAGTTTGAACTTTGACATACGCAATAAGTATACCACAATACGGCGGCGTCAGCAAGAAAAGCTGAAAAAACTCCCTTCATGACAGACGGACCTGCAAAAACGAACAGGTCCGTCCGGTTTCCGTATCCGGTCAGTAGTGCTCTGTATTGGGCAGCATTTCCGCCTCTTTGCCCGAAAGCTCGGTATTCGCCGGCGTCTGCCGCCGCATGCCGACCTTGAGCAGAATCGGCGTAATCAGCGTGGTCACAATAACGACCAGCACGATCGGTGGGAACATGTTTGCGTCGATCAGCCCCGCCTGCGCGCCTTTCTGCGCCACGATCAGTGCGACCTCGCCGCGCGACACCATACCCAGCCCGATCGAAACCGCGTCATAGGTCTGGAAGCCCATCATGCGCGCCCCCAGGCCGCAGCCGATGATCTTGCTCAGGATTGCGATCAGCGTCAGGACGACCGCGAACACCACCAGCCGTCCGGTCAGCCCGCCCAGCTCGGTCTTGATACCGATGGAGGCGAAAAACAGCGGCGAGAACATCATATAGCTCAGCACATTGAGCTTACTGGCCGCGTATGCGCGCGTATTGCTGATATTGCACAGGATCAATCCCGCAAAATATGCGCCCGTGATATCCGCGATGCCGAAAAAGCGCTCGGCCACAAAGCTGAGCAGGAAGCAGAACACCAGCGCATAAATGGCCAGCCGTCGGTGATGCCCCCACAGCTTATCCATTTTAATAAACGCCTTGTGCATGACAATGCCGATCAGGCAGAGGAACACGAAAAACGCCGCGATCCGCACAAACACCATCAACGGCTGGACGGTCGGGTCGGTAAAGCCCGTCAGCACGGTCAGCACGATGATGCCGAGGATATCATCGATCACCGCCGCGCCCAGGATGGCCGTACCCACCTTGCTTTTGAGCTTGCCCAGCTCCCGCAGCGTCTCCACCGTGATGGAGACCGAGGTCGCTGTCAGCACCACGCCGGTGAACGCCGCTTTCATCATGTTCTGGGTATCCGCGGGATCATTTTCCAGCAGCAGGTAACAGGCGACGCCGCCGATGAACGGCACAATCACACCGACCAGCGCGATCACAAAGGAGGCCAGACCCGTGGATTTCAGCTCCTCCAGCTCGGTATCCAGACCGGCGCTGAACATCAGGATGATTACGCCGATCTCCGCGGTCTTAATCAGGAAATCGTTCTCCCCCACCAGCCCCAGGCAGCTTGGCCCCAAAATCACACCCGCGACCAGTGCGCCCACCACCTGCGGCATATGGACGCGCTCCGACGTCAGGCCGAATATTTTTGTAAAAAGCAGGATGATTGCAATGGTCAGAAGGAAATCATAGGACATAACGCCCCACCCCTCTCAGTCTAAAAAAATCATATATCTTTCATTATAGCGTTTTTTTCAATTACATCCAGAGTCCCTGTCAAAAAAACAACAAAATAATCACCAAAAAAGCTTCTGCATTTTTGTGCAGAAGCTCCTTTTCACTTTTCCACCTTGGGCGCACGGTCATGGATATCCTTGATCCTGTGCAGGCCGTCCTGTATCGTCTGATAAATGCTGTCCAAGTCCTCCGGCGTAACGTTGCGCTCCAGGAACAGCAGCTCCACCGCATGGGAAAACAGAACCATCGCATTGGTCGTATCGAGAAATTTCGGGAAGTTATGGGAATTCTGGGCGTTGCGGAACTTCTGGATATCCTTCCGGATGAACTCCACAACCTCCTGCGCGCTCGTGAAATCGCCGTGCGAAATCGGATAGGGCGTCACGCGCTGCAGAAAATAGCGGTTGCGCTTGGTCACGTTAAACACATAGGTGACGCACAATTCCTCCGAAAGCTCAAATTTGGCAATATAGAGGATGCCATTCCTGATCTCCTTGATGGAGGACGCGCCGAGCTGGCGCAGGCTGGCATTGATGATATCGCCGGAAAAACTGCTTGTAATCATAAGATCTCCCTCTTTCTCGATCTGTTAATGGAAACGAACCAGCAGGAACGCGGTTGAAATAACGACCGACAGCAGCATCAGCGGGAAGCCAACCTTCAGATAGCTTGCGAACGTGATCGGGTGGCCGTGCTTTGCCGAAATGCCCGAAAGGACAACATTAGCCGACGCGCCGATCAGCGTGCCGTTGCCGCCGAGGCAGGCGCCCAGCGACAGCGCCCACCAGAGCGCCGTTACATCCATGCCTTCCGCCTGCATGGAGAGGATCAGCGGGATCATTGTCGCGACAAAGGGGATATTATCCAGGAACGACGAAAACAACGCTGACCCCCACAAAATCAGGAGCATCAGCAGTATCGCGTTGCCGCCGGTCACAGTGACCAGTGCGTTGCCGAGCGCCGTAATCACACCGGTCTGGACCATGCCGCCGACGACAACGAACAGCCCCGTAAAGAACAGGATGGTGGACCATTCCACGCCCAGCACAATTTCCTCGGTCTCCTGCCGGCCGATCAGCAACAGTATTGTAGCACTTGCCAGCGCGATAATGCAAGAGTCCACGCCCAGGGTGGAATGGAAAACAAAGCCCAGCACCACCAGAACGATCATCACAATGCTTTTAATCATCAGCGGGCGGTCCTTGATCGACTTATTTTCGTCCAGCCGCATGACCGCCGCCATCTTATCCGCTTCCACCGTCATCCGGCGGCCGTACATAAAATAAAAGCAAACACAAACCGCGGCCATGATAAAGAGCACCGCCACGCCGGTATTCATGATGAAATCCGCGAAGCTCAGGCCGGCCTGCGAGCCGATCATGATGTTCGGCGGGTCGCCGATCAGGGTCGCCGTACCGCCGATGTTGGACGCCAATATCTGCGTCAGCAGAAACGGCACCGGATTCAGCCCCAGGATGCCGGTGATCGCAATGGTCATCGGGCCGACCAGCAGCACGGTCGTCACGTTGTCCAGGAACGCGGACAGCACGGCGGTCAGTACCGTAAACAGCAGCATGATCCGCCAGGGATTTCCCTTTGCGATTTTTGCCGCCTTGATCGCCACATATTCAAACAGGCCGGAGTTTCGCACCACCGCAACGAACAGCATCATGCCGATCAGCACGCCGATGGTGTTAAAATCAATATAGCCGACCGCGTCGTCCACCGTAAGTACATGCAGGCACACAAGCAGGACGCCGCCCGCCACCGCCGCCACCGTGCGGTGGATTTTTTCCGTCACGATCGCAGCCATGACCGCCAGAAAAACAACGACAGAAAGGATCTGCATAGTGTCCATTTTCTTACCCCCTTCTTATGCGTCGGTTGTCTTTCCCAGCGCACAGCTCTCAA
Organism: Agathobaculum sp. TL06; assembly: GCF_054658635.1. NCBI lineage: Bacteria > Bacillati > Bacillota > Clostridia > Eubacteriales > Butyricicoccaceae > Agathobaculum > Agathobaculum sp. TL06. The sequence continues at coordinate 6,026 of NZ_BAAGGY010000034.1, read as the reverse complement.
TTTTTATTACGACATATTATAGCGCTGTTTTTCTCCATTTTGCAATGTGTATTTTCCCCTGAATTGCTCGGAATTCGTGTGAAAGTTTGGTCATTTAGTGACAAAGCATACCCCATTTCTTTACGCTTTTTTAACATATCGCCCTTTCGTCCGGTGAAGCGCCCGCGTCTTCCGGCACGCGGCGTCCCCCCTCAGCGCAGACAAGAAAAGACCCCGCTCCATTCGGAGCGGGGTCTTACTTTCGCTTTTAAGTAAGTTAAAAAAACTTAGCCCTGCGAAATCGCGCCTACCGGGCAGGAACCTGCGCAGGAACCGCAATCGATGCAAGCGTCCGCGTTGATCTCGTACTTGCCGTCGCCTTCAGCAATAGCGCCTACCGGACACTCGCCCGCGCAAGAGCCACAGCTAATGCATGCGCCACTGATAACATATGCCATTGGTATTGCACCTCCAAAAGTATTTTACACACTTATTGTAACACAAGATAAGAAAAAATCAACAAAAACAGGTGGTTAGCTATCGGTAACTTTTCACACATATATATAAAAGGCGCAATTATCCAAAAAAGTTAGAAAAAATTTGTTTCAACGAGAAATCCTGAGAAAACCTATTATTTTCCCGTTCTGCTTCTCCACAAAGGTCAAATTTGGTCAGAAAAAATCCTTGCTTTTTCATCGGGCATCTTCTATAATGAAATCAAAGGTCAGGAAAGGTCAAACAAGAACCCCCGACTTAAGGAGTGACCACCATGAAAATGTCAGATATCATCGCCGACTTTATCGGAGAGATGCTGTCGGAGGGCGGCGGCGTGGCGGAGGTGCAGCGCAAAAGCCTGGCAGACCGGTTTTCCTGCGTCCCCAGCCAGATCAATTATGTGATCGAAACGCGCTTCACGCCAGAGCACGGCTACCTGGTCGAAAGCCAGCGCGGCGGCGGCGGCTATATCCGCATCGTCCGCCTGCTGGACGATAAGCAGCGCACACTGCTGGAGGCCGCGCGCGGCATCGGCGGCCGGCTGACGCAGAACGACGCGGCCCGCCTGACGCGGGCGCTGGTTTCCGCCGAGCTGCTCACCCAGCGCGAGGGACAGCTTCTGCTCTCCGCCTGTTCGGACGGCGCACTCGCGGAGGTCGAAAAATCCGACCGCGACCGGCTGCGCGCCGCGATCTTCCGATGCGCCGTGATGGGCGTTGCAACCATCTGAATCCCGTAAAAAAATCCACGATACACCATCCTCTTTGAAAGGAGAAACGACTTATGAAATGCGAAAAATGCGGCAAGAATGAAGCGACCATGTATTATAAGGAAACCATCAACGGCGTCACGCGCGAGATGCACCTGTGTCCGGAATGCGCACAGAAGGAAAACCTTGGCGGCGCGTTTGAAAACGCATTCCAGTCCATGAACCATTTCTGGAGCGACCCGTTCCATTCCTTCCTCGGCGGCGGCTTCGGCAGCCTGTGGAACGATATGCTTGGCGCGGCGGCGCCCGCCTCCACCCTGCTCGGCACCGAGCGCAAATGCCCGACCTGCGGCATGACCGAAAGCGAGCTGCGGCAGACCGGCCGCGTGGGTTGTCCGGATTGCTACAGCACGTTCGCGGATATCCTGAACCCGTATGTGCGCAAGCTCCACGGCGCGGACCGCCATATCGGCGCGGCGCCGGCCGCACCGGAGCAGCCGCAGGCCGATCCGGTCGAAGCCCTGCGCGCGCAGCTCAAGGCGGCGGTGGAAAGCGAGGATTATGAGCAGGCCGCGCGCCTGCGCGACGAGATCCGCAGAATGGAGGGCGAGCAGAAATGAGCCTGTTTGCATTACACGGCGGCTTCACCGGCCTGGCCGCCTCCAGCCGCGTCAGGCTGGCGCGCAACCTCAAGGGGTACCCGTTCCGGCTGACGCCGGCGCAGCACAGCGAGATCGCGGACAAGGTGTTTTCCGCGCTGCGCGGCAACCCCACCATTGGGCCGGAATTCGAAAAAAAGCAGATCATCCCCCGCTCGACCGAAGCGTCCCAGCTCGTCGAAGAGCATCTGATCTCCCCCGAGCTGGCGCAAAACGGCGGATGGCTGATCGTCTCCCGTGATGGCGGCGTGTCCATCATGGTCGGGGAGGAAGACCATCTCCGCTTGCAGGTCATCGGCACGGGCCTGTGTCCCAAGGAGTGCCTGGAAACCGCCAACCGCATCGCGGCGCTGATCGAAGCCGACCTGCCCTTCGCCTATGACGAGCGGCTGGGCTACCTGACCGCCTGCCCGACCAATGTCGGCACCGGCCTGCGCGCCTCCATCATGCTGCATCTGCCCATGCTGACCGCCACCGGCGGCATCAACCAGTTGGCCGGCTATGCCGGCAGCCGCGGGTGCGCGGTGCGCGGCGCCTACGGCGAAGGCTCTAAGGCGGTCGGCGGGTTTTATCAGATTTCCAACCAGGTCACGCTGGGCGCTTCCGCGGCCGAGCTGACCGATAAGCTGGTCGAGACCGCGACCGCGATCATCGACGCGGAAAAGAAGGCGCGCGAACAGGTGCGCAGCCAGAACGAAGCCGCGCTGCGGGACCGCGTCTGCCGCGCCGCCGGCACGCTGCGTTCGGCTTACCTGATCGATACAGGCGAAGCCATCCAGTGTATTTCGGACGTGCTGGTCGGCCTGCAGATGGGTCTGCTGTCCGGCGTGGAGCCGCAGGCACTTTACGGGCTGGAACAGCGCATCCGGCCGGCCATGCTGACCGGCGCGCCGCAGGAGCGCGACCAGAAGCGCGCCGCCCTGCTGCGTGAGACCGCGCAAAGCCTGCGCTTCGCGTGAACTTTCCTTATTCACTTTCCATTTCCCACCCCCTGAAAGGAGTGTTGACTTATGTTTTATCAAAACCGTTTCACCGAACGCGCCCAGAAGGCCCTGACGCTGGCGCAGGAAGCCGCCGGCTCCTTCGGCCACAGTTATATCGGCTCGGAGCATCTGCTGCTCGGCCTGCTGCGTGAGGGCGGCGGCCCTGCCGCCAAAGCGCTTGCCGCGGCGGGCGTAACCGAGGAGGCACTGGTGAAGCAGATCGAGGACCTGTCCGGCCGCGGCGCGCCCGACAGCGCCGCGCCGCAGGGCATGACCCCGCGCACCAAGCGCATCATCGAGCTGTCGCTGCAGTCCGCGGGCCAGATGGGGACCAATTACGTCGGCACCGAGCACCTGCTGCTCGGCATCCTGCGCGAAGGGCAGAACGTGGCGTTGACCGCGCTGGCCAACCTCAAGGTCACGCCGCAGGCGCTGGCGGAAAAGCTGAGCGAGACGCTCGGCGGCGCACAGCAGGGCGGCTTTGCGGAAGCGGGCGCGGCCGGCGGCGCTTCGGATAAGGACGCGCTTGCCCAGTTCGGCCGCGACCTGACCGCCGCCGCCAGGGAGGGCAAGCTCGATCCGGTCATCGGCCGCGCCAAGGAAATCCAGCGCGTCATCCAGATTCTGTCCCGCCGCACCAAAAATAATCCGGCGCTGATCGGCGATCCGGGCGTTGGCAAGACCGCCGTTGTCGAGGGCCTCGCGCAGAAGATCATAGCGGGCGACGTGCCGGAAACGCTCAAAAACAAGCGCGTGATCTCGCTCGACCTGACCGGCATGATCGCCGGCACCAAGTACCGCGGCGAGTTTGAGGAGCGCATCAAAAAGGTTATCGAGGAACTGACCGCCAAGAAGGACACCATCCTGTTTGTCGATGAGATGCACATGCTGATGGGCGCAGGCGCCGCCGAGGGCGCAGCGGACGCGGCAAACATCCTCAAGCCCGCGCTGTCCCGCGGCGAGGTGCAGGTCATCGGCGCGACCACGCTGGATGAGTACCGTAAAAACATCGAAAAGGACGCCGCGCTCGAGCGCCGCTTCCAGCCCGTGCAGATCGACGAGCCGACGCCGGAGGACGCGGTCGAGATTCTCAAGGGACTGCGCGACCGGTATGAAGCGCACCACCGCATCAAGATACCGGACGAGGCGATCGATGCCGCGGTTAAGCTGTCCGTGCGCTATGTGACCGGCCGCTATCTGCCGGACAAGGCGATCGACGTGATCGACGAGGCCTGCTCGCGTGTGCGCCTGTCCACGCTGACCGCGCCGCCCGACCTGAAGGCGCTGGAGGACGAAATCGCCGCCGTCGCCGCGAAAAAGGAGGAGGCTGTCAAGAGCCAGGACTTCGAAAACGCCGCCAAGCTGCGTGATGAGGAAAAGCAAAAGCGCGAAGCGCTCGAAGTACGCAAAAAGGAATGGTCCGAACAGCAGACCAAAACGCACGGCGCGGTCACGGCGGATGATATCGCCGCTGTGATCTCCGGCTGGACGGGCGTCCCCGTCGCCCAGCTTACGGAGGACGAGGGCCAGCGCCTGCTGCACCTGGAGGACACGCTGCACCAGCGCGTGATCGGCCAGGACGAGGCCGTTACCGCGGTCGCAAAGGCCATCCGGCGCAGCCGTGTCGGTCTGCGCGACCCCAAGCGCCCGATCGGCTCGTTCCTGTTCCTCGGCCCGACCGGCGTCGGCAAGACCGAGCTTTCCAAGGCGCTGGCCGAAGCCATGTTCGGCGACGAAAACGCCATGATCCGCATTGATATGTCCGAATATATGGAAAAACATGCGGTTTCCCGCATGATCGGCTCGCCTCCGGGCTATGTGGGCTACGACGAGGGCGGTCAGCTCTCGGAGAAGGTGCGCCGCCACCCGTACTCGGTCGTGCTGTTCGACGAGATCGAGAAGGCTCATCCGGATGTGTTCAATATCCTGCTGCAGATCCTGGAGGATGGCGTATTGACGGACGGCCAGGGCCGGCACATTGACTTTAAGAATACCATCATCATCATGACGTCGAACATCGGCGCGCAGAAAATCACGGGCCATACCCGCAAGTCGCTCGGTTTTGCCGCGGGCGGCGCGAGCGATGCCGAACGCACCTTCGAGCAGATCAGGGAGGATGTGCTCGGCGAGCTGAAGAACGCGGTCCGTCCGGAATTCCTCAACCGTATCGACGACATCATCGTGTTCAATCGCCTGACCGAAGAGGAGATCGCCCAGATTGCGGACGGTATGCTGCGGCAGGTCGCCGAACGCATGCAGGATATGCAGATCGTCATGAACTGGACCGACGCCGCGAAAAAGCATCTTGCCAAGGCTGGCTTCGATCCGGTATATGGCGCGCGTCCGCTGCGCCGCGCGGTCACAAACGAGGTGGAGGATCTCGTTGCCGAGCAGTCCCTTGAGGGCCGCATCAAGGCAGGCGACCATGTAACGCTGGATGTCGCGGATGGCAAGCTGATGCTGGCGCAGCAGGCTCCTGCCGAATCAAAGTCCGGCGAGAGCGCAAAGGACGAATAACCCCTGACTAAAAAATCCCGATCCATATGGATCGGGATTTTTTGCGTAAAGACTGCCCTGCGCACCGCTATTGCTGTCTCATCAGCGTTTTTCTACCAAAATCAGCACGATGTTTAACACCCCAAACACAAGCAGGCCGAGAATAACCGATACGCTTCCCATCAAACGATGTCCCCTTCTCTTTGCGCCCATTATATAACATTTTGTTTTATATGTCAATATAACAATTCGTTTTGCGTACACTTGAATAGAGCCATTTCTTCTGAAAGAGGACCGACTATGTACGCACGAATCAGAAATTTACGCGAGGACGCCGACCTGCTGCAAAGGGATATTGCGCAACTATTAAACTGCACACAGGTTTGCTACTCCAACTATGAGATGGGGAAACGCGATATCCCCACCGACGTTCTCATTAAGCTGGCGAATTTTTATCATACCAGCGTGGACTATCTGCTCGGAGAAACCGATGTGCGTACGCCCTACCCCAAAAATCATAAATAAGCCGTAAAAAAGCCCCTGTCCATTGGACAGGGGCTTTCGCTTACGCTCTGTTTTTTTACTTAGAAGCCTTAGCAGCCTTAATCGCGTCGATCATCATGGGAACAACCTTGAACAAGTCGCCGCAGATGCCGTAGTCGGCAACGTCAAAGATCGGCGCGCCATCCGCCTTGTTCACCGCGA
>NZ_BAAGGY010000033.1:0-22063 GCF_054658635.1 Agathobaculum sp. TL06 | reverse complement strand
CCTACTGAAAAAATTGTGCTGACAGCCTGAATTACAAGAAATACTGGAAAAGCTAAAGAAATGGCTCCCAGTTGGATAGGGTCGTCGAGTAAACCTATAAAAAAAGTATCTGTTAAATTATAAAGTACAGAAATCAAACTGCTTACAACTGTTGGTATTCCAAGTTTGATAATAGCCTTTGGAATAGGTGCGTTGCTCATTAGTTCAATGTTTTTATCCTGTCCCACAAAAGTTCCTCCTATCTACTTGTTTTTTTAACAAAGGTTGTTTATAATACAACCAAAATGATTGCCTAAAAATAAATATATCATTTTTATAATAGTTGCATTTATGACACTATTATATTATAGCAACTTTTCTCCTGCTGTCAAGATATATTTGTCTTTCATATCATTTTTAGAATGACAGGTCACTTTATGTAAATTTAGGCTCGAAAGTTAGGGGGCTTTTCAATGGAAACGAAAGAAATAAGAGAAAAAATATTAGTTCTATTACCGCACTGGAATTATAGAATTGTTAGACCCGTTAAGCAGTTATTAGAGGACGGTATCAGTCTTGAAATGTACTATTGCCTTTTAACCCTCCGGTGGGGTGGAACCATGACAATGTCCGATTTTTCTCGTTATGTTCAAATACCCAAACATCAAATGAGTAAAATGTCTAACAGGCTTTATGAACAACAATTTATAGAACGTATCTATGATGAAAAAGACCGGCGTGTTATTCGTATAAGACTTACCGATAAGGCTCTTGAATACATGGATAATTTTGTCAATGAGAATACATCTTGTTTTCAAGAATTATTAGAACAAATGGATAAGGAAGAACGAGAGAATTTCGGAAAAGCGATTGACACGTTGTTTTCTATATTTTCAAAACTGGCACTTGATGAAGCAGAAAAAAAATAGCGCCTTTGCAAATGGATATGGCAAAAAGAGCAGTACCAAGATACGGCTTCAAGGCTTTTGGCGTAGCACCGGCAAACTAAATAGATTTTAGAAAACGTTGTAATTTTTGAAGATTACAGCGTTTTTCTTTTGTTCTGATTTGGCATTTTCAAAACTTTTCCGTATTAAGTAGTGAAGAAGAAAATTTGAAAAATCTCTCTCAAAACTTTGGCAAAATCGTCCTGTGCAGTGTTGTAGGTAATGAGAGGGAAATCAAGAGGGTTTGGGACACTTCCCAACAAGCAAAAATCGCCCGCTGTCGGCAGACAGAAAACGGACGATTTTACGGAAAGGGTACCCCTTTCCTATGCTTGCTATTCAGTTTTCACTTCAACAAACTACGAAAGGACGGGAAAGGAATGGAAAAGAAACGAGATATTGAAAATAAGGGATTTATGCCACAAAAGGGCAATCCTCTGCATGAAACAGTTACTTACAAAATCGGCGGCACGATTTTTGAAGTGTCAACGATTTGCGGTGGCTCTGAACCGCTTTATAGCAAAATGGAAAGGCTCATAAAAGCGGAATCCGTCAAAACGCCTACTGACAAAGAAAAAGAAGTCCGCTATAATGAAGATAGCGACCTGTTTGTCGGGCGTTCATTACAGGAGGAATGAACACATGACAACGACGAAAAACTATCCCGACAACATTACCGCTTTATATGCAAGGCTTTCTCAAGAGGACGCTCTGGACGGAGAGAGTAACAGCATAGCAAATCAAAAGAAAATCCTGCTCAAATATGCAACGGACAACAGTTTTCCTAATCCTACATTTTTCATTGACGACGGCGTTTCGGGCGTTACGTTTGACAGACCGGGTTGGAATGAAATGATAAGGCTTTCGGAAGCCGGAAAGGTCAAGACGGTTATCGTCAAGGATATGTCCCGCATGGGGCGCGATTATCTGAAAGTCGGCTACTACACCGAGAGTTTCTTTGCCGAGCGTGACATTCGCTATATCGCAATCAATGACGGAGTAGACAGTGATAAGGGCGACAACGATTTTACCCCTTTCCGTAATCTGTTCAATGATTTTTACGCACGCGATACAAGCAAGAAAATCCGCGCGGTCATGCGGGTAAAGGGCAACGCCGGAGAACATCTTTGTACTAATCCGCCCTACGGATATATGAAATCCCCAGACAATAAGAAAGAGTGGATTGTAGACGAGGAAGCTGCCGCTGTGGTAAAGAGGATTTTTGCTTTGTGTATTGCCGGAAAAGGACCCATGCAGATAGCAAAAGTGCTGACCGCGGACAAGGTGTTGACAGTCAAAGCCTACTATGCAAAGCGTGACGGAAAGGCTATGCCGGATAATCTCTATCGTTGGGATTACAAATCCATAGCGGGGATATTGGAACGCCCGGAATATACAGGGTGTACGGTCAATTTCAAAACCTATTCCAAATCCCACAAACTGAAAAAGCGTCTGCAAAATGCGCCGGAAAATCAACGGATTTTCCTCAATACCCAACCTGCTATTATCGAGGAACAAATATTTGAGAGGGTGCAGGAATTAAGAGCAAACAAACGCCGCCCTACAAAGACAGGACGGCAAGGCTTATTCTCCGGCTTGCTTTATTGCGCTGACTGCGGCGAAAAGCTGTACTTTTGCACGACAAACAATTTTACACCCAAACAAGAGCATTATGTCTGCTCCAACTACAAGAGCAATACAGGCACTTGTTCCGCGCATTTTATCAGAGAAGAAACCTTAAAGCTGTTCGTCCTGCAAAGGATATTTGATGTAACGGCTATGTTCTTTGATGATATACAGAGCTTTCAAAACATGGTTTATCAGCAGAGATTTGAGGTGGCGGAAAAGGCAGTAAAGCGGAAAAAGAAAGAATTAGAACAGGCAAAGAAACGGATTGCCGAACTTGACCGTATTTTCAAGCGGATTTACGAGGACGACATCAACGGCACAATCAGCCACGAGAGATTTTTGAAGCTGTCCGCCGAGTATGAAGCGGAGCAAAAGGAACTGACAGAGTTTGTCAAGGCAGAGCAAGCTGCCGTTGATACCTACGAACAGGACAGGACGGATTTTGACAGCTTCGCCGCCGTTATCCGCAAGTATGTGGGAATACGGGAACTAACGCCTACTATCGTCAATGAGTTTGTAAAGAAAATCATTGTCCACGCGCCGGACAAGTCCAGCGGACACCGCAGACAGAAAATTGATATTGTCTGGAACTTTATCGGGGAACTGGGACAGGACGAAGACAAGCAGACTATTGAACGGCAGAGAAAAAGCAGAACGGCATAGCCTACGCTATGCCGCCCTGCAACAAGATTAAATTACTTCTTTATGGGTGTGTGCGTTTCCCCCGCTCTTTTTTTATCCGCCGCCCTGCCGGCCGCCTCCCCCAAATTTCATTTCGTTTCAATCCGGCTCTTGACAAACGGCGCGCCGGCGGTTACAATAAAAGCGTTATCCGCGGGTGTAGTTCATCGGTAGAACGGCAGCTTCCCAAGCTGCATAGGTGGGTTCGACTCCCATCATCCGCTCCATATCCCGAAAGGCCCCCCTGAAAACAGGGGGGCCTTGTTTTTAACGGTTTGCCTGCTCGGCGCCGGTCGGGACGCGTCCGCTTACCGCCATACCGCTATCCATATGCGGTCCGCCAGGGCGTGCAGCCCGTCCTCCAGCCTTGCGGCCACGGCGCTCAGCAGCAGCCAGGCCAGGCTGTAGGGCAGGCAGATCTGCCCCATAAAATTGAGGGGCATATCGCTGTAATCCCACACATTCCATCCCAGCCACCGGTTTACGATCAGTCCCGTCGCCAGCTCCAGCAGCGTCACCGCCGCGGCGCCGGCCACAGCCTGCGCCCAGAGCGGCGGCGCGCAGCCCTGCCGCTCGTTGAGCCGCCCGATCATGACAAAGCACACGCCGCCCAGCAGCAGCATGGTCGGATGGCTGCGGCCGCGCCACAACACCTCTATCCCCATATAGACCAGGCCGCCCAGCACGCCGAACACGGCATGCTCCACAACCGACCGCTTCATTCCTTCTCCCTCCTGCCGCCTGTCTGACCGCCTGACCGTCGAAATCCGGCGTTTTTTAGTGGAAAAACAAAATTTCCTGTGGTATAATGCCTTATATCCTAACCAATGCTTCAAGGAGTGTCTATGAGTCAGCCTCTTTACCCACGCCGGCCGCAGCGCCGCGCGAAAAAAACCAGACGGCTGCTGCTGTTGGCGCTGGCCGCTGTTTTCCTCGTGTCTACCGCAGTAACCATATTCGTGGCATACCGCGCCCACCACAGCATCATCAAAAACACGCTCGGCCTGCGCAATATCCAGGTGGATCATGTCCTGCTGCAGACAGGCAGCCCGTTCTATACATATGCGGACAGCGGGGAAAATATTATCGCCTCGCCGGGCATCGACGTTTCCACCTTCCAGGGCGAAATCGACTGGCAGGCGGTCAAGGCAGCGGGCGCGGAATTCGCCATCATCCGCGCCGCCTACCGCGGCTATGAAACCGGCCGGCTCGTGCCGGACGATACGTTTGAAAAAAATATCCAGGGCGCCGCGGACGCCGGCCTGCAGGTGGGCGTCTACCTTTACTCCCAGGCCCTGAACGAGGCCGAGGCCGAGGAGGAGGCCGATTACCTGCTCGATTTGATCCGCGGCTATCCGGTCGGGTATCCGGTCGTGTACGACCAGGAGGAATATACCGCGGGCCAAACGCGGACGGACGGCCTGAGCGGCGAACAGGCGACGCTGAACGCGCTCGCTTTCTGCCGGCGCATTTACAAGGCCGGCTATCTGCCCATGATCTATGTCAATACCGACTGGGCGCACAATATGTATGATATGGAAAAGCTCGACCACTATCCGGTCTGGTATGCGGACTATACGACAAGCCCCTCCCTGCCGGGCGGCTTCGCCATGTGGCAGTACACGGACGAGGGCCGGATTTCCGGCATCGAGGGGCCGGTCGACCTGAACCTGCTGTTCCTGCCCGCGGAATGAACCTCCGGCAAGCCAGCCTCCTGCGGAGGCTGGTTTTTCATGGAACCCCCAATTATGGGAGCCTGTGCCGTAAAAGGCTGATATTACCACGCCTGCTTGAGATTATAATTGCTATCCCCGCATAATCCTGTTACAATAAAAACAAAGACAGTGTGCGGCCCTTTCCCACGGGCCGGCGGGCTTTCCCGCCGTACCGCCGCGTACCGGCGCGGCGCGCCGCACAGCGCCCCAACCGCATCAGGACAAGGAGGAATATTATGAACACAGCGGGTACGATCCCCTCTGCCGAGGATATCAAGCGCGTCAAAGGGCTTGGCTTCCTGCGGGATAAGAACACAAAGGATTGCTTCAACGGCCGCGTCATCACCCGCAACGGTAAGATCACCGCCGCGGAAAGCCGCGCGATCGCCGAAGCCGCCGAGCGCTTCGGCAACGGCGAAATCGCCATGACCACCCGCCTGACCGTCGAGGTCCAGCATGTCCCCTATGACAATATCGAGCCGATGCGCGCGTTCCTCAAGGAGCACGGCCTGGAAACCGGCGGCACCGGCCCCAAGGTCCGGCCGGTCGTTTCCTGCAAGGGTACAACCTGCCAGTACGGCCTGATCGACACCTATGCGCTCTCGCGCGAGATACACGACAGGTTTTTTATCGGCTGGCACGAGGAGCGCCTGCCGCACAAGTTCAAGATCGCGGTCGGCGGCTGCCCGAACAACTGCGTCAAGCCCGACCTGAACGACATCGGCATCATCGGCCAGCGCGTACCCGCCCACGATATGGACAAGTGCCGCGGCTGCAAGGTCTGCCAGATCGAAAAGGCCTGCCCGATCGGCGCCAGCAAGCTGGGCGACGGCAAGCTGGATTTCAACAGTGAGGCGTGCAACCACTGCGGGCGCTGCTACCAGAAGTGTCCGTTCGGCGTGGTCGGCGCCAAGGTGCAGGGCTATGCGATTTATATCGGCGGGCGCTGGGGCAAGCGCACCGCTATGGGCCGCAAGCTCGACCGCATTTTCACCGATAAGGACGAGGTGCTCGCGGTCATCGAACGCGCGCTGACGCTGTTCCGCGACCAGGGCCGGCAGGGCGAACGCTTTTCGGATACCATCGCCCGCCTGGGCTTTGAAACCGTGCAGCAGCAGCTTCTCGCGGACTGAGCTTCCCTGTTTTTTCGGGCTTCCCCCAAGCATCCTTTTCTTTTGCCGCGTGGTATGCTATACTGTATGGCAGTTGGAAATCACAGACCGGCGGAGAGGAGAGCTCATGTTCAAAAGAAAAAATAAACCGGCAAAAGCGGAAATCGCGGTAGAGACGCGCAGACGGGTGCGGCGTCGGCTGACCATCCGCGGCGTGCTGTCCTTTTTTATCATTCTGACGTTCATCCGTTCGGCTTTCATGCACCGTTATGAGAACATGTTCGTGGCGCTGCTCGCGCTGATCCTGTTCTGCGTACCCGTGCTGATTGAGCGCAGCCTGGCGATCGATATTCCGCCTGTGATGGAGGGGATCATCTACTGCTTTATCTACGCGGCGGAAATACTGGGCGAAATCAACTCGTTTTATACGATTATACCCGGCTGGGACACCATGCTGCACACCATCAACGGCTTTCTGGTCGCGGCGGTCGGCTTCTCCCTGGTCGACCTGTTCAACCGGAGCGAGCGGTTTTCCTTTAAGCTGTCGCCGCTGTTCCTGGCGATCGTGGCGTTCTGCTTTTCCATGACGGTTGGCGTTTTGTGGGAGTTTTTTGAATTCGGCATGGACCAGTTTTTCGGAACGGATATGCAAAAGGATTTCCTCGTCCACACGGTCAATTCCGTGTCCCTCAACCCCACGGGCCTCAACACGGTCGTGCATGAACCGATCGAGAGCCTGATCGTCAACGGGAAAGACTGGATGCAGTTCCCAGGCGGCTATCTGGATATCGGCCTGATCGACACGATGAAGGACCTGCTGGTGAATTTTGTCGGCGCGGTTATTTTTTCCGTGATCGGGTTCTTTTACGCCAAGACCCGCGGCAGGGGGAAGCTGGCGGCGTCGCTCATCCCCATCGTGCTTGATCCGGAGGACGTGGAGCAGCAGGATAAAACGGAAAAAACACAAAAAAACACGGGAGACAGGGAACCGGACGGCGGCGGCTCCGTCTAATACTCCAGAGAATCAGGAAAGGGGAATCCCAAACACATGAAAAAAAGACTGACCGCGGCTTCGCTTGCGGCGCTGATGGCGGTGACAACACTGCCGATTTCCGCATGTGCCGCCGCCTCGAATGAAACAGACGGCGCGCCTGTGCCGCAGCTCAATACGGCCGACCACATGCAGTATATGAACGGCTATTCGGACGGCACGTTCCGGCCGGATATCCCGATCATCCGCGCGGAGGCGTGCCAGCTGATCGCTTCGCTCCTGACCACAAAAGCGGCAAACGGGGATCATCTGTTCACGGATGTGGACGTTTCCGCGTGGTACGCGGACGCGGTGCGCCAGATGGCCGGCTTCGGCCTGGTGAGCGGCTATGCGGACGGCACGTTCCTGCCGGACATGGCGATCACCCGCGCGGAGTTCGTCACCATCCTCGCGCGCTTCCCGCATGACGATATCGGCACGGAGCGGACGTTTGCCGACGTACCCGCCTCCCACTGGGCGCACGGCGCGGTGCAGACCGCGCTGGCGCAGGGCTGGATCTCCGGCGACCCGTCCGGCCTGTTCCGGCCGGACGACCCGATCACCCGCGCGGAAACCGTCGCCATCCTCAACCGCGTGCTGGGCCGCGCGGGCGACGCGGTGACGGCCGCTACCAGCGAGGGCATCCGCATCATGCCGGACGTGCCGGATACGCACTGGGCTTATCTGGACATGCTGGAAGCGACCACGGACCACGAATATGAGATAACCGACGGGATCGAGAACTGGACCAGCTTTGACAGGGAGGTTTCCGGTCTGGCGGAGGGCTGGCAGAACATAAGCGGCATGCTGTTCCATGTCAACGCGGACGGGCAGTTTGACCACAACGTGGTGATCGACAATCTGGAGCTGGACCGCAACGGCCGCTACACGACCGGCTCGGAGGAGCTGGACCGGCTGCTCGCCCCGGCGGTGGGCAACGTGCTGAAGGACGGATTGACCCAGATGGAGCGCCTGAGGGCGGTATACCTGTACGCCAAGGGCTCGTTCGGCTATCTGGGCATTGGCGAGGTCGATACCTCCAAGGCCGGCTGGGAGATCGAGCAGGCGATCAACATGCTTAAAACGGGCAGGGGCAACTGCTACTCCTGGGCGTCCCTGTTCACCTATCTGGCGCGCCAGGTCGGCTATGATGCCCGGGCGGTCGTTGGCACGGGCGTCAGCCCCAAGGGCAGCGAATCGGTACACGCCTGGACCGAGATCACAATCGACGGCACAGCCTACACGTTCGACCCGCAGATCGAAAGCGTTTACGCCGCCCGTTATGACGAATACTACGACCTGTTCATGAAGCCTTACGGCGAAGCGGAATGGGGCTACAAGAAATCCGACGAACCCGAGACGCCGGTGGAGCCGCAGGAGCCGGAGGCGGACGCGGCCCTGGTTTCGCTGATGGAAAAGGTCTATGGCGATAAGCCGTACGGCGGCATGGTCATGCAGGCCCCGCTTTACAGCGGCATGGGCGCGGACGGCATGAGCCGCGGGCTGCAGTGGTACCTCGGCACCGAGGATGTCGCGTTTGAGGCCGGCCTGGCCTCCGAGTCCGCGATCACCTCGCAGGCGCACTCGGTGGTTCTGCTCCGCCTTGCGGACGGTGCGGACGTGGACGCGGTCAAGAGCAAGCTGGCCGAAAGCGTGGACCCGCGCAAGTGGATCTGCGTGGGCGTGGCGGACGAAAACGTCAAGATCGACAGCGTCGGCAATCTGGTCTGCGTAATCATGGATGATGAAAACGCGGACTATTATCTGGAAAATTTCCGCTCGATCGCCGCAGCGGAGTAAGCGTTGCAAAGGAAAAACCGCAGCCGTCAGGCTGCGGTTTTTTGCTGCGCGGGAACGGGCGGCGCTTATTCCGCGCCGCTGTTATCCTCCTTGATCTCGCCGCGCCGGAACGCAGCCAGCAGGTCCTTGAGGTCGTCGATCGTCTGCTGAAGCGCGCGGCCGTTGTCGGTCTCGCTGATGCGGATGCGGTTTTCCGACCGGTCGAACGCCATGGAGGTGGACAGGATATCCTTGTTGTCCCGAATGGCGTTGCGCCTGCCCGGGAACGGCTCGTGCGCCGTGATATGGATGCCCCAGGAATCGTATACCAGCGTATAGCCCGCGATGCCGGTGGTGGGCTGGTACGCGCGGCAGAAGCCGCCGTCAATCACGATCAGGCGGCCGCCCGCCTTGATCGGGCTTTCCCCGTCCTTGGTCTTGACCGGCACATGGCCGTTGACGATATGGCAGTGCTCGCCTTCCAGCCCGAATTCGCGCAGGATGCGCACACACACGGCGTCCTCGTTGTAGAAGGAATAGTAGGGGTTCTTCGGTTCGGCCCAGGTCGCCTGATCGGCGATCAGGCGGCGCTCAAACGTTGCAATATGGTCGCGGCCGAACGAGGGGGAGTTGCGCCCGCACCACAAAAACCACAGGAAATCCTTGCCGAACTGCCGCTCCGGCGTTCCCTCGCGGGCATAATAGCCCTGCCGCGCGGCGGTTTCGCACCAGTCCATCAGCGCCTTGCCGGAAAGCGTTTTCCCGCCGAACGAGAACGTGAGGAATTCGCCCCGATCGTCCATCGGGATGCAGCCGTGGTACAGCAGGTTGCCGTTGAAGCACTTGTACAGCCCGCCCTTGGAATAGAGGAAGCGGATATGGCGCTGGAGCTTTTCGCTGCGCAGGAACGAGTTTTTGAGCTGCGCCATCAGCTCGGCCTCGGCTTCGGACAGGCGGTAGGGGTCGGCAGGGTCGATGGTCGGGAAATCGCAGTCGCGCAGCGGGTAAACGCCCGAGGGGAGCCGCACCGTGCCGCCTGCGAAGTCGATCTTGTCGAGCAGCAGGCGGTCGTCCATGCGGAACGAGGGGTTGCGCATGATGGTCTGGCCCTCCAGCTTGAACTGGATGACCGCGATCGCCTTGTGCATGCGCGCGGCGCGGGTAACATCCACCTTGGACTGCTCGCCCTCCTCCACGGTCTTGGGGAGGAAGCAGGATACGTCCGAGCCGCGGTAGGTTTCATCCGCGAACAGCGCGAGCGGGCGCAGGCTGATGCCGTAGCCGGTTTCGATGACATCCAGATTGTTGTAGGTGATCGAGTTGCTCAGCACGGTTGCGATGCAGGTGCGGCTGCCCGTGGCGGCGCCCATCCACAGCACGTCGTGGTTGCCCCATTGGATATCGACCGAGTGGTGTTCCATCAGCAGGTCCATGATGATGTCCGCGCGCGGGCCACGGTCAAAAATATCACCCACGATGTGCAGGTGGTCGACGACCAGGCGCTTGATCAGGTTGCACATGGAGATAATGAATTCCTCCGCGCAGTCGGTTTCGATGATGGAGGCGATAACCGTGTCGAAATACTCGCGCTTATTGAAGATATCGTTGTTTTTGTTGAGCAGCTCGTTGATGATGTCGCCGTTCCAGACGGGCAGCGCGCGGCGCACCTTGGCGCGCGTGTATTTAGAAGCGCACAGGCGGCAGATTTCGATCAGCCGGCGCAGGGTGATGCGGTACCACTCCGCGCGGTTGGGAGCCGCGTCGGCCAGCTCGGAAAGCTTTTCCTCCGGATAATAGATGAGCGTGGCGAGCCGCGCGCGCTCGTCCGCGGGCAGGGCGTCGCGCAGCACGATGTCCACCTTTTCGCGCACAGCGCCCGAAGCGTTGTTCAGGATATGCACGAAGGCCTCGGCCTCGCCGTGCAGGTCGCTCATGAAGTGCTCGGTACCCTTGGGCAGGCTGAGGATGGCCTGCAGGTGGATGATCTCGCTGCTGGCCGCGCGCACGTTGGGATACTGCTGTGCGAGCAGGCGCAGGTATTTCTGTCTTTCGGTGCGGTTGTCCATGAAAACGCCTCTTTCTGCATGTGGTTTGGTCTGCTTCCAGTATGACATAAAACCGGACGGAACTCAAAGGGATTTGTGTAAAAAATGAAAAAAAACCGCCCCGGGCGGTTTTTTTCTATTTGGGACGCTTGGGGGTGCGCGTGCGGTCGGGCGCCCAGCCCTTCAGCGGGTAGCGCTGGATCGCGCCGAAAATCCGCTCGCGCAGGCCGGGCATGGTCTGTTCAAGGCCTTTGAGCAGGTCCTTGATCTCCTGCCGCTTGGTGTTGCCGTCCGCGGGGCAGGGGTTATGCACGATCGGAAGCGCGTGCCGCGCGGCGAACGAGCGGACATAGTACTCCGGCGTATACAGCAGCGGCCGGATGAGCGTGATTCCCGTGCGGTCAAGAAAGGTCACTGGCTGGAAGCAGGAGATGCGGCCCTCATAAAACAGCGAAAGCATATAGGTCTCCACCACGTCGTCAAAGTGGTGGCCGAGCGCGACCTTTTTGCAGCCGGCGGCTTTCGCGGCTTCGTGCAGCGCGCCGCGGCGCATCTTGGCGCACAGCGCGCAGGGGTTTTCCTCCTTGCGGATATCGAAGATGATCGGGCCGATCTGGGTCGGGATGCGGATATATTCCACGCCCAGCTCGTCGCACAGCGCCTGGACCGGAGAGAAATCCATCTCCGCGTAGCCCATCTCGAGCGTGATGGCCACGATCTCGAATTTTTGAGGGTAAAACGCCCGCAGCTTCGCCAGCGCGACGAGCAGCGCGAGCGAATCCTTGCCGCCCGATACGCCGACCGCGATGCGGTCGCCCTCTTCGATCATATGGTAGTGGTCCACCGCGCGGCGGACGTAGGAAAGCATTTTCTGCATGATGCGGCCTCGTTTCCGTTGAATACCTATTATTTATATCAGAAAACGCGCGCGGAAGCAAATGCAAAATTTGAAATACAAAGTGAAAAACAGAGAGTATAAGAGAGAAAACGAGAGATAAACGGAGAACAGAGTGGATTGCAGATAAAATTTGAAAAAACCGCTTGACTTGCCGGAAATGATATGTTTTAATAGATATGCTCGCTTGGAGCGCATGAAAATGTTGTCAAATTACTTTTGATATAAAAAACGGAGGAAGAAAACATGTCTACTTTTATGGCTAAGGCAGAGACTGTCGAGCGTAAGTGGTATGTGCTGGACGCCGCGGGCAAGCCGCTCGGCCGCACCGCCGCTACCGCCGCCATGCTGCTGCGCGGCAAGCACAAGGCTGAGTTCACCCCCCATGTCGACTGCGGCGATTTCGTCATCGTGATCAACGCGGACAAGGCGGTCCTGACCGGCAAGAAGCTCACCCAGAAGTATTACCGCCACCACACCGGCTGGGTCGGCGGCCTGAAAGAGGTCCAGTACAAGACCCTGATGGCGGAGAAGCCGGAGTTCGCGATGCAGCTGGCCGTTAAGGGCATGCTGCCGAAGAACTCGATCGGCCGCCAGTCCGCGACCCGTCTCAAGGTTTACGCGGGCGAGAACCACAACCATCAGGCGCAGAAGCCCGAGAACTGGGAAAAGTAAGGGAGGAACCAACTGATGTATACACCTAAGAAAGCTTATTTCTACGGCACCGGCAGAAGAAAGTCCTCCGTTGCCCGCGTTCGTCTGTTCCCGGGCGGCACCGGCGAGATCAAGATCAACAACCGCACGATCGACAACTACTTCGGCCTTGAGACGCTGAAGATGGTCTGCCGCCAGCCGTTTGAGACGACCGGCACCGCCGGCAAGTTCGACGTGGAATGCACGGTTTCCGGCGGCGGCTTCACCGGCCAGGCCGGCGCGATCCGTCACGGCATCGCCCGCGCGCTGCTGCAGGCGGACGCTGAGCAGTACCGCCCCGCGCTCAAGGCGGCGGGCTTCCTGACCCGTGACCCGCGCATGAAGGAACGCAAGAAATACGGCCTCAAGGCTGCCCGTCGCGCGCCGCAGTTCAGCAAGCGCTAAACTTTATCAAAAGTGGTCAAAAACCCCGGAACTACGCGGTTTCCGGGGTTTTTCCTTTTCAAATGGTTTGACGCAATTTGACACAACGAAGCCTGTTTTAACCCATTTTCTATGGGTTAAATGGTGGACAACCACCCCAAAAAGAGGGCTTATGGGTTAAAAAATAGGACAACCGAGACGCGATTTTGAGCTGCCAAGGGAATGTTTATTTATACATCCCTTGGAGGTATTTTTCGTGAAAACGGTTTGTCTGAATCTGACCTAATTTGAATACAACAGAATAAATCTAATCGCCAAGCGCTCAGTATTTTCTACTGGGCGCTTTTTGCGTTTCCGGGGAATTTCATTCCGGGATCAGAAAAGGCCGTCACTCTTTTACAAAAAAAGAAGTGGCGGCTTTTTCTATTTCCAGAACCGAACGCAATCAACAGAAATGAGGTGAAACGCTATGAACACGCAAATCATCGCCGTCGCCAACCAGAAAGGCGGCGTCGGCAAGACGACCACCTGCGCCAACCTGGGGATAGGGCTGGCCCAGGCCGGGAAGAAGGTCCTGCTGGTGGACGCTGACCCCCAGGCCAGCCTGACCATCAGCCTGGGCAATCCCCAGCCGGACAAGCTGCCCTTTACCCTCTCGGACGCGATGGGCCGTATCCTGATGGACGAACCGATACGCCCCGGCGAGGGCATCCTGCATCACCCGGAGGGCGTGGACCTGATGCCCGCCGACATCCAGCTCTCCGGCATGGAGGTATCGCTGGTGAACGCCATGAGCCGCGAGACCGTCCTGCGGCAGTATCTGGACACCGTGAAGGGACAGTATTCCCATATCCTGATCGACTGTCAGCCCTCCCTGGGGATGCTCACGGTCAACGCCCTGGCAGCCGCCAACCGCATCATAGTCCCCGTCCAGGCAGAATATCTGCCCGCCAAGGGCCTGGAGCAGCTGCTGTCCACCATCAACAAGGTCAAGCGGCAGTTGAACCCCAAGCTCCAAATCGACGGCATCCTGTTGACGATGGTGGACAACCGCACGAACTTCGCCAAAGAGATCGCCGCCCTGCTGCGGGAGACCTACGGCAGCAAAATCAAGGTGTTCGGCACCGAGATTCCCCATTCTGTCCGGGCCAAGGAGATCAGCGCCGAGGGCAAGAGCATCTTTGCCCATGACCCCGGCGGCAAGGTGGCCGAGGGCTACAAAAATCTGACCAAGGAGGTGTTGAAACTTGAAAAGCAGCGCGAAAAAAGTAGAGCTGGCATCGGTCGATGACCTGTTCTCCACCGAGGAAAGCCGCGCCGATGCCCAGCGGGAAAAGGTTCTGGAAATTCCGCTCTCGGAGCTGCACCCGTTCAAGGATCACCCCTTTAAGGTCAAGGATGATGAGGCCATGATGGAAACCGCAGACAGCATCCGGCAGTATGGCGTTCTTGTTCCGGCGATTGCACGCCCGGACCCCAACGGCGGCTATGAGCTGGTAGCCGGACACCGGCGGCACCGGGCCAGCGAACTGGCTGGCAAGGATACCATGCCAGTGATTGTCCGGGACCTGGACGACGATGCCGCCACCATCATCATGGTTGACAGCAACTTGCAGCGGGAAAGCCTGCTCCCCAGTGAGCGGGCTTTTGCTTATAAGATGAAGTTGGAGGCCATGAAACGGCAGGCCGGGAGACCCTCCAAAGAAAATGGTTCCCAACTTGGGAACGATTTCGGAAAGAAGTCCAGTGAGCTTTTGGCTGAACAGGTCGGCCAAAGTAAAAATCAGATTTTCCGCTACATCCGCCTGACCGAGCTGATTCCCGAACTGCTGAACATGGTGGATGAGAAGAAAATCGCCGTCAATCCGGCCTATGAGTTGTCTTTCCTCAAAAAAGAGGAACAGCGGGATTTGCTGGACGCGATGGACAGTGAGCAGGCCACCCCCTCCCTCTCCCAAGCCCAGCGGCTCAAGAAATACAGCCAGGAGGGGCACCTGACCCTGGATATGATGCGCGTTATCATGGGTGAGGAAAAGAAAAGCGACCTGGACCGGGTGACTTTCACCTCCGACACCCTGCGGAAGTATTTCCCCAAGAGTTACACGCCGGCCAAAATGCAGGAAACGATTATCAAGCTGCTGGAACAGTGGCAGCGTAAGCGTCAGAGAGACCAGCAGCGGTGAAAGGAGCGCCTATGAGGGATATTTCAGCCCGTGAGCTGAAAGGACACAACATTTTGGCTGTGGAGCGTTTTCGGGACAACACCCGCTGGATGATCGAGTTTTCCGTCCTGCGGACCTGCTCCTACGGCAGCCCCGGTGATGAAATGCGGCTGTTTCTCACGGAGGACGGGTATCAGGCCGCCCTTCTCAGCCAGAAGCGCCGGGAAATCAAAATCAAGCGGTATGCCCATGTTGTGGAAGGGCATATCATCGACTTCAAGTCGAAAAAGAATCGCCACCCGTAAACCACCCCCTACCAAGAAAGGACTGAACTATGTGTACCGTTAAAGACATCCAGGAAGCGATCCGGGAACACTGCCAATCTCAGCAGGACATGGAAAGCGTCGAGATCGACCGGGTGATGCAGCGTCTGCCTTTCGGCACCGCGCAGGACATCTTCTACCGGCCACCTGTGCCGAGGCCGCCCTATGCTTCGCACAGCCGGAAATACAGAATCTGACCGCCGCAGTCTTTTTTTGAAGATTGCGGCTTTTTTCATGCCACAAATGCCGAGAGGAGTGATGAAATGGCCGTTTTTCGCATTGAGCGGACCCGTGATTACACCGTGATGAGCAATCACCATTTACGCAACCGTGCGTTATCCCTAAAGGCCAAGGGACTGCTCTCCATGATGCTGTCTCTGCCGGATGACTGGAACTATACCACCCGCGGCCTTGCAAAAATCTGCAAGGAGGGCGTGGACGCCATCGGCGGTGCGCTGCGGGAGCTGGAGGGTGCCGGTTATATCGTGCGCCATCAGCTGCGGGACCGGCAGGGCCGGATCAGCGACACCGAGTATGTGATCTATGAGCAGCCCCAGCTGCCGGAGACGCCTGGGCCAGATACGGCTGGGCCAGATACGGATTCACCAGATACGGAAAACCCGTATCTGGATAAACCGGATACGGAAAAGCCCGCAGAATTAAATATAGAGAAATCAAATACCCAAAAATCAAAAACTGATCCATCAAGTACCGATTCCATTCCCTTCCGGGGAACAGCGGCGGCCAGGCCGCCGGAACGGAAAGGAAGGGATGCGATGTCGATGGAGGAAATGCAGAATTATCGGGAATTGATTTTGGACAACATCGAGTATGACCACCTGTGCCGGGAGTTTGCCACCTACCGGGAGGATTTGGACGAGATCGTGGAGCTGATCGTGGAAACGGTCTGCGCCAAACGGAAAACCACCCGGATTGCTGGCGGCGACTTCCCCCATGAGGTTGTACGGTCACGATTTTTGAAGCTGGACAGCAGCCACATCGAGTTTGTCATGGAGTGCCTGCACAACAACACCACCGAGGTCCGCAACATGAAGCAGTACCTGCTGACCGTGCTGTTCAATGCGCCCACCACCATGAGCAACCATTACACTTCCCAAGTAAATCACGATATGTATGCAGGCGGCTGGTAAAGGCCGCTTTTTTACTGCATCGCCCAAGGAGGCACGATATGAATCAGATGGAAATTTTCAAAAACCCGGAGTTTGGCAGCGTCCGCGTCATTGAGGAAAACGGCAAGTACCTGTTCTGCGGTGTAGATGTTGCCAAGGCGCTGGGCTATACCAAGCCACAGAATGCTATTGACCGGCATTGCCCCCATGCCCTGAAACGGGGCATAGGGGTCCAGACCGGCAAAAAGGCAGATGGTACGCCCGCCGTACAGATGGTGGAGATGCTTTTTATCCCCGAAGGCGATGTCTACCGCCTGATCGTCCACAGCAAGCTCCCTTCGGCGGAGCGGTTTGAGCGCTGGGTGTTCGATGAGGTGCTGCCCTCTATCCGCAAGCACGGGGCCTACATGACCAAGGAAAAACTGTGGGAAGTCGCCACCTCGCCGGAGGCGCTGATGAAGCTCTGCTCCGACCTGCTGGCTGAGCGGGAGAAAAATGCGGCGCTGCGGGCGGACAATGCCCGACTGAAAGGCAAAGCGGCTTACTACGACCTGTTCATCGACCTGCACCACAGCACCAACCTGCGTACCACCGCCAAAGAGCTGGTCGTGCCGGAGCGGCAGTTTGTCCGGTTCCTGCTGGAACAGCGGTTTGTCTACCGCACCCCCTCCGGCTGCGTGCTGCCCTATGCCAAAAGCAGCAATGAGGGCCTGTTTTGCGTGAAGGACTACTACCGCAACGGCCATTCCGGCTCCTATACCCTGGTAACGCCCAAGGGCAAGCTCTACTTTGCCGATCTGCGTGACCTGATCCTGGTGACAGTATGAGGCACCGGCATCTGCTGCGGCGGCTGGTGGTCCCGCCTTAGTATTCAGACCATCCACTGCATAACCGACGAAGGGAGGCGAGAAAAATGCAGGAGGAAGTAGAAAACAGAACTTTGACGCTGGTAGTCAGCGGCACCAAGTTCACCGGGCGGCTGCTGAAAGCCGCCGTTACCAAGTACATGGCCCACCGCAGGGAGAAAAAGCTGGAAAAGCAGCGCAGCCGGGATTCCCCTGTCACCCCCAAGGGCAAACAGACGGTCAAGCAACTGATCGGCCAGAACCAGGGCGTGTCCAACATCGAGATCAACGACCCCTCCATCAAGGAGTTTGAGAAGATCGCCCGGAAGTACGGCGTGGACTATGCGGTGAAAAAAGACCGCAGCAGCTCCCCACCCAAGTACCTGATCTTCTTCAAGGCCCGCGATGCGGACGCCCTAACGGCGGCGTTCTCGGAATACACTCAGAAGAAGGTCAAGAAGGCAGACCGCAGCGAGCGCCCGTCGGTGCTGGCCAAGCTCAGCCACTTCAAGGCGCTTATCAAAAATGCGGTTGTGGACCGGAACAAGCGGAAGGAGCTGGAACGATGAAGCAGCTGAATGTGAAAAAGCTGGTTCTTCTGAACCTGCCCTATATCCTGCTGGGCCTGTTCGCCACCAACTTCGGGGAAGCGTGGCGGCTGGCTGTGGGGGCAAATGCTTCCGAGAAATTTCTTTCCCTGTTCTCTGTCCTGCCCGGAGCACTGCAAAGTTTCTGGCCCAGTCTGCACCCGCTGGACCTGGCTGTGGGCCTGTGCTGCGGCGCTGGCCTGCGGCTGGCGGTGTATCTGAAATCCAAGAACGCCAAGAAATACCGCCACAATGTGGAGTACGGCAGCGCCCGTTGGGGCACCCATGACGATATTGCCCCTTACATCGACCCGGTGTTCCAGAATAACGTCATCCTGACAAAAACCGAGAGCCTGACCATGAACAGCCGTCCCAAGGACCCCAAGACCGCCAGAAACAAAAATGTGCTGGTGATCGGCGGTTCCGGCTCCGGCAAGACCCGCTTCTGGCTGAAACCGAACCTGATGCAGATGCACAGCAGCTATGTTGTCACCGACCCCAAGGGCACCATCCTGGTGGAATGCGGAATAATGCTCCAGCGGGGCGCGCCCAAGCTGGGCAAGGACGGCAAGCCCATGAAGGATAAGCGCGGCAAGGTCATCTATGAGCCGTACCAGATTCGGGTGCTGAACACCATCAACTTCAAGAAATCCATGCACTACAACCCCTTTGCCTACATCCACTCGGAAAAGGACATCTTGAAGCTGGTCACAACGCTAATCGCCAACACCAAAGGCGAGGGCAAGGCCGGGGACGATTTCTGGGTCAAGGCGGAAACGCTTTTGTACTGCGCCCTCATCGGGTATATCCACTACGAGGCACCGGCAGAGGAACAGAACTTTTCCACCCTGATCGAGATGATTAACAGCATGGAGGTCCGGGAGGACGATGAAGAATACAAAAATGCCGTTGACCTGATGTTCGATGAGCTGGAATCCAGAAAGCCCAACCACTTTGCGGTGCGCCAGTATAAGAAATACAAGCTGGCGGCGGGCAAAACAGCCAAGTCGATCCTGATTTCCTGCGGTGCGCGCCTTGCCGTGTTCGACATCGCGGAGCTGCGGGAGGTCACTTCCTACGACGAGCTGGAACTGGACACCCTGGGAGATCGGAAAACCGCCCTGTTCCTCATTATGAGCGACACGGACGATAGCTTTAACTTCCTGATCTCCATGTGCTACACCCAACTGTTTAACCTCTTGTGTGAAAAGGCCGACGATGTGTACGGCGGGCGGCTGCCGGTCCATGTGCGGTGCCTCATTGACGAGTGCGCCAATATCGGTCAGATTCCCCGGCTGGAGAAACTGGTGGCGACCATCCGAAGCCGTGAAATCTCCGCCTGTCTGGTGTTGCAGGCACAGTCCCAGCTCAAGGCCATCTACAAGGACAACGCCGATACCATCATCGGCAACATGGATACCTCCATCTTCCTGGGCGGCAAGGAGCCGACCACCCTCAAGGAGTTGGCCGCCGTGCTGGGCAAGGAGACCATCGACACCTACAACACCGGTGAGAGCCGTGGGCGGGAGACTTCCCACTCGCTCAACTATCAAAAACTGGGGAAAGAGCTTATGAGCCAGGATGAGCTGGCCGTCATGGACGGCGGCAAGTGCATCTTGCAGCTGCGTGGTGTGCGCCCGTTTTTGTCGGACAAGTACGACATCACCCAGCACCCCAACTACAAGTACACCGCTGACGCCGACCCGAAAAACGCCTTTGACATCGAAGGCTATCTCAAGGCCCGGCTGAAGCTCAAACCCAACCAGGTCTGCGACGTGTATGAGATCGACGCCGCAGCCAATGAATGATGTTCCGCTGTGAAGGGAGTGATCGTATCTATCCGCCTCAACCGCCCCAAAAGGGGCCATCGGCGTACAAAGCGGACGATCTCTATAAAAATAATGAAAAAGGAGGAAGGCCGGAATCGGACCCCGGACACCGGGGCGATTGTCCGGCTTTTGTATGCCTATGAACCATGACTAAAAATCTATTCAAGATGATTCCGGCCAACTTTATTTATGGAATTTTTCAATCAGGCAATCACCGTTCTCCAGACCCTCGTCATTGCCCTGGGTGCCGGTCTCGGCGTGTGGGGCGTCATCAACCTGCTGGAAGGTTACGGCAATGACAACCCCGGCGCGAATGCTCATGTACGGTAAAGTATCACAAGAAAATTATGTCGAATTGACAGCCGCCTCCGCTATACCGAATAAGGAAATAAAGAGTCCTCAAATTTTGCGCTACTAAATGAAGACGAGCGGAAGTAATCTCCCGCTCGTCAGTAAACTTAACTATGCCATATCAATCCCGCTTCTTTCCCGCCACCGGCACTAAGAACAGCGCGGGCAACAGCAGGAAAGCGGTACAGACCAGCCCCCAGGGTATGGACACCTGCTGGGCTACCAGCCCCACAATAGGCCCGCCGATGATCTGCCCGAAAGAGTCCAGCTGTCCGCTGGTGGAAAAGACTGTGGCGCGCATTTTCTCATCCACATGGTCGTTCATCCAGGCGGCCAGCACAGGCTCCTTGATGGTGCGCATAAGCCCCGCCAGCAGGAACACCAACAACATGAACCAAAAGCTCCGCCCCACCGCGAAGAGAACCAGGCACAGGATATACCCGGCGCTGGTGGACATGACCACACTGGTTCGGCTGACAGTCCCTTTTTTCTCCATGCGGGCGATGAGCAACTGAGAAGCCAGAATACCTAAGCCGCTGCCGATAAGACTGATAACACCGAACCAAGTGACGCTGTTCAGCGGCCCGATAACGGGTATTACCGTGTCATCCAGAAAATGAGCGGTGGAGAGCCGGTCAAAGCCTTCACTGGCAAGTCCCCCGCATAGTGTGATTGCTAAGAGCGCCAGCAACACAGGTGCGCCTTTCACAAAGCCCAGGTTGAGCTTGAACAGGCAGACAAAGTCTTTAAGCAAGCCCTGCCGTTCCTCAATAGCAGGGGAGAAGTTGGTTTCTGGCATGATGCGAACCAACACCAGCCCCAACAACAAGCACAAACTGCCCCCCAAGATGACAGGCATTTGCAGGTTTATGTTTCCCAGCAGTGTGCCCAGCACCACGCCCAGAACGCCGCCGATTTGCCCCATTTGACTGCCCCGCAGGAACACCTTGTCTATGGGTTTGTCCTCTTCCTCCGAGGCAATCCACGCCTCCAGAGCGCCGGTGATGAAGGTATCACCGCAACCCCAGACAACCTGGGCCAGCAGAACCGGCGCGAACCACGGTAGCGCACCCTCCATCAGAAAGCCCAGGCCGTAGAGGAACATTCCAATCAGCACCGAGCGCCGACGGCTATACAAATCCGCCACCACACCGGTGGGTATCTCGAACAGAAAGCAGGAGGTCTCCAGAACCGTCCCTACCAGGACAAGCTGGAAAGCATCCAGCTGCACCACCTCCAGGTGGTACACGATGGAAAGCACTGTGGACATAGAAACCGCCAGGGAAAAGACAAATCGGAACAGCAGGTAGACAGAATATGCCTTTGAATTTTTAGCAAACATGAAGTTACATTCTCCTTTACGAATCAGTGGGTTGTTTTGTGAAACAAGCCCGACTGCCGCGCAGGAAGGGCAAACTTCTCAGCCCTTTCTAACAGTGATTTTAGAAAAGGCCTCCTAAAGTGCCCAAAGCGCCGTTAAAAGACTTGTTTCTGTTTTTGCAGTTTGCCATATGAATACCTCCGATACTGAAATTAGAACAACATGGCTGTTCTTCTTCGCGATATTATAGCAAATGGGCTTTGTGTTGTCAATGTAAAGAGAAGCGAGAGCGAGAGCGAGAGCGAGAGCGAGAGCGAGAGCGAGAGCGAGAGCGAGAGCGAGAGCGAGAGCAAGTTTCTACCACGGTGCCAAAATCCGCAATTCTGCGGTTTTGCCCCTCGCGGGAAACTTGTTGGGGAGTGCCTTCCCCAAACCCTGCTATGCGGCTTGCGCCGCTTATCCCCGCCGCGCTCATGCGGCAAGAAAGGAGGTCACGACCATGCGAAAGAAATACAACACGCCCCACCGCAGCCGCGTTGTGAAAACCCGGCTGTCCGAAGATGAATACGCCGACTTCACAGCGCGGCTTGCGCCCTATGGTATCAGCCAGTCGGAATTTCTCCGGC
>NZ_BAAGGY010000032.1:0-24938 GCF_054658635.1 Agathobaculum sp. TL06 | reverse complement strand
GGTATCAGTAGATCCAGACAGATTATTTGGGAGACACCTTGCCATACTTGGGAACACTGGTAGCGGCAAGTCATGTTCAGTCGCTGGAGTAATACGATGGTCAATAGAAGCGGCACAAGCAAGTGCAAATAAAAAAGCGAATTCTCGCTTTATAATTCTCGATCCAAATGGTGAATACACTTCTGCATTTCGTGATATGAATTGTGTTAGGGTATATGGTGTTGAGAAAAATGATGCATTAGGAATCAGGCAATTAACTGTTCCATTGTGGCTTTGGAATAGTGCTGAATGGGCAGCCTTTACACAAGCGAGCAGTAAAGCACAACGTCCCACGCTTGTACAAGCACTGCGGTCAGTTCGCGATGGTGGTATAGAGCCTCCAGTTTCTCAAAGTCATTCGATGCGATCATTTTTGCGAACTATTGTGTCTATATTATCTTTAGAAATTAATTCCGGGAGGCCATGGGCGCAATTTCCGCACCCCAAAAATTTCTATGATAAACTATTAAAATGGAATGACGAGTTTGGAGGCAGTGAAAGTTTTTCAACTGAAGAAAATGAAGCCCTTGCTGCGATTAAAGCGAAAATTGATGAATTAGTTGCTGCTCGTCCAGGGCGATATCCACACTATGATTTTCGAAAAAGTGAAGTAGAAAATCTTTTGCGCTTAGTAAAAAATGCCCACCAAGTTTTTGGCGGATCAGCCGACGATGTTCTTCCCATTGATGCAGATGTCCCCTTGTTTTTTACTGGAGAGAGCTTTCTAAGAAGCATTGAGGCTAACGCTGAAATGATGGGAACCACAGAATATGTTGAAACAATGCTCATGCGTGTTAAAACATTGCTCGCAGATACAAAGTTGAAAAGAATTATATCTCCAGAATCAGTAGAAACACTTGAGCAATGGTTAGATGAATATATATGTCCCAGTAATTCTATAGATGGCTCAATTACAGTGATTGACCTTTCTCTCGTTCCCGCAGAACTTATACACATAATTACATCTGTTGTTGCCCGCATGACATTGGAAGCACTGCAACGATACCGAAAAATTAATAATGGGACAACTCTTCCAACAACTATTGTTATGGAGGAAGCTCATACGTTCATTAAAAAATATAGTGATGACATTGAAAACGAGAATGCATCTGCAATGTGTACTAAAGTTTTTGAGAAAATAGCCCGTGAGGGACGAAAGTTCGGTTTGGGATTAATTCTGTCATCTCAACGGCCCAGTGAACTTTCACCAACTGTTCTGTCTCAATGCAATAGCTTTCTATTACATCGAATCAGTAATGACCGTGATCAAGAACTTGTTAACAGACTGGTTCCTGATAATTTACGCGGTCTTCTCAGAGAACTCCCTTCTCTTCCATCTCAGAACGCTATCCTCCTTGGATGGGCAGCTGAACTACCCGTTATGGTGAGAATGAATTATCTCAAGGAAAACCATAGGCCTAAATCAGATGATCCTGATTACTGGGATGTATGGATAGGAGACCGTAAAGCTGATTGGAAACCGATTGCAGAAGATTGGCAAGAGAAAAACTGAATACTTTTATCCCCAAATTTAGAAGTTCCAGTGACCGCTGGATGACTCTGGGATTTGAAAGTTACTTGTGAAAAAGGTATCTCTTTACCAACACATGAAAAAGCCCTCTGGAGCGAAAACTCCAGAGGGTTTCAGCAGGCTGTCATCGGTGGGAAAGACAAATTTGGCCTTGGCCACCTTGCGCAGCTGGCGGTTGAAGCCCTCGATGGCGTTGGTGGTGTAAATCAGCCGCCGCACCTCCTGAGGGTACTTGAAATAGGCGCTCAGGTTTGACCAGTTGTCACGCCAGGACTGGGAGATTTTCGGATATTTCCGGTCCCAGTGCTCTCCGAAGGTATCCAGTGCATCCAGTGCCGCCTGCTCATCTACGGCAGCATAAACTGCTTTCAGATCAGCCATGAGCGCCTTCAAGTCCTTGTAACACATATTTACTGGAATTGCGCAGCTGGTGGATGATGCAGTTCTGAATTTCGGTTTGAGGGGCCCCGATAATACAGTTCTGAATTTCGGTTTGAGGAAAGGTGGCATGGATGGCCGCATCAAATCCGGCCAAATTATCCGTGCAAGCGATGAAAATATCCTCTACGCCACGGTTCCGCAGGCCGTTGAGCACGGTCGCCCAGAACTTGGCGCTCTCATTTTCACCTACCCACATGCCCAATACATCCTTCCGGCCATCCAGATCGATGCCTATGGCAATATAGACTGCTTTCTTCACGATCTGTCCCTCGCTGCGGACATGGTAGTGGATGGCATCCAGAAACACCACCGCATAGATGCGCTAATTCTTTTGCGCTGTTTCATCCACCCACATCTCACACTGGCTTATAACGGTCTGCACCGCATCCTCCATGCCTTCTGGCGGATACTTATGCCTTTTGAGCAGCCGCCTGACTAACCTCCGCATACCGGCTCTGGCACTTTCTTTTTTCTGCCAATCAATTGTTCGATTGTTACGAAGAAGATCGGTCAACTCTTTTGTGATGGCGATTAACTCGTCATGCTCATAAAGATCCTTGATGGCCCGAGGCTTTGTCAGTGCGTCGTAGAAGGCAAGTTCTTCGGCAGTCAGGCCCAGCTTTTCACCCTCTGCGTTTGCATCGGCGATCTCCCTTGCCAATTTCAAAAGTTCCTGAATAACCTCCTCATTGGTCAGCATCCCATTCAGATAGCGGTTCATGGTGGACTGGATGATTTCCGAAAACTTCTGCGACTTCACAAGATTGCTCTTACGGTAAACCGATACCTGCTCAGAGATTAGTTTTTTCAATAGCTCCACTGCGAGGTTCTTCTCTTTCATGTTGGCGACTTCTTCCAGAAATTTTGGATCAAATAGTGAAAATTCCGTGCCGACATTGGAAAAGAGATTGATGACACCCTCGCTCTTGATACTGTGTTTCAGCAATTCATTAATCCGCTCGTTGACCTCCGGCAAGGTGAACTTCTTCCCGGTGCCATCGGTGGTCAAACGGACGAGCATCGTCCGTACCGTCTCAAAATAGGCCGCTTCAAAACGAGTCTGCGCGTCCACCATGCTGCTGCACAGGGAGAGGGCCTGCTTGAGCAGAAGTGCCTCTTTGATGTAGACGGTCTGTGTCTTTTCGGCATCGGGCAGATCACGCTCGGCCACCGACTTCCCCAGCAGGAAATTGACGCCGCCGCTGATCATCCGCGCTTTCTCCAAGTCGTTTCCGGCGAGGAAGCTGGTGTAGTCAAAGCCGTGGAACAGGTCGCGGCAGACCTCCAGCTTTTCCTGGAACTTGGGGTAGGCAGCCTTCCCCACGTCAGGATCGCCGTAGTTTTTCTTGTCGCGGACGGTATAGTCGTTCATGGCCTTCTTTAAGGCCGAGGCAATCCCCACATAATCGACCACCAGCCCTCCTTCCTTGTCCCGGAAGACGCGGTTCACCCGTGCGATGGCCTGCATCAAATTGTGCCCGGACATGGGCTTATACACATACATGGTGGCGAGGGACGGCACATCAAAGCCGGTCAGCCACATATCCACCACGATGGCAATTTTCAGGGGGGAATCGTTGTCCTTGAATTTCCGGGCCAGGTCGTCCTTATGGGCCTTGTTGCCGATGATCTGACGCCATTCCTCCGGGTCGTTGTTACCTTGGGTCATGACCACTGCGACCTTTTCCGTCCAGGCGGGGCGCAGTTCCAGAATCCGCCGGTAGATTTTCATGGCGATAGGGCGGGAGTACGCCACAATCATCGCCTTTCCTGTCAGCAGACCCGCCCGGTAATTCCCATAGTGGTTCAGAATATCGCAGACCAGAGAGTCGATAGTTTCATCTGCGCCCAGGACGGCCTCCATCTGGCCCAGTTCCTTTTTGCTTTTCTCTATGACATAGGGGTCCGCGTTCTCTGCCATTAGGTCGTATTCCTGATCGATCAGCCGCAGGGTATTCTCATCCAGCTTCAGATGGATGACGCGACTCTCGTAGTAGACCGGCCGAGTGGCCCCGTCCTCCACCGCCTGGGTCATATCGTAAATGTCGATGTAATCGCCAAACACTTCCCGGGTGCTGCGGTCTTTGGAGGAGATGGGAGTGCCGGTAAACCCGATGTATGTCGCGTTGGGCAGGCTGTCCCGGATGATGCGGGCGGTACCGATGGAGGTATGGACCTCCAATTCTCCCTTGTCGTTCTGTCTGGTGACCACCTTTTCTGTCAGGCCGTACTGTCCCCGGTGAGCCTCGTCCGCCATGACCACGATGTTGCGCCGCTGGGACAGGGGCTCGCCGGTCTCCTCGAACTTCTGCATGGTGGTAAAGATGATGCCGTTGGCCTGGCGGCCTGCCAGCAGTTCTTGCAGATTCTGCCGGCTCTCAGCCTGCTGGGGCGTCTGGCGCAGGAAGTCTTTGCACCGGGAGAACTGCCCGTAAAGCTGATTGTCCAAGTCGTTGCGGTCGGTGATGACCACAATCGTGGGGCTCTCCAGCGCCTCCTGCAGGTAGTGGGCATAAAAGACCATGGACAGGGACTTGCCGCTGCCTTGGGTGTGCCAGAACACGCCGCCCTTGCCGTCAGTCTCGATGGCGTGTCTGGTGGATTCGATGGCCTTCTTCACCGCGAAATACTGGTGGTATGCCGCCAGCACCTTGAAGGTGTTCTGCCCGTCTACATTGAAGCAGATGAAGTTTTTCAGAATGTCTAGGAACCGCTCCTTTTCAAACATCCCGTCAAAGAAGGTGTCAAACTGGGCGTACTGGGTGTTCTCGTAGCTGCCGTCCTTGGTCTTCCACTCCATGAAGCGATCCTCGCCGGAGGTGATGGTGCCCGCCTTGGAGGTGGTCAGGTCGCTCATGACGCAGACCTGATTGTAAATGAACAGGGACGGGATTTCATACATATAGTTGCGCAGCTGCCGGTAAGCGGCCGAGGCGTCAGTCTCCTCCCGAGAGGGGGACTTCAGCTCCACCACCACCAGTGGCAGACCGTTGACAAACAGGATCACATCCGGGCGTTTCTCCGAGTTCTCTACAATAGTCCACTGGTTGACAACGGTAAAATCGTTGTTGGCGGGACTGCGGAAGTCGATGAGATAGACCAGGGCGGAGCGTTCCTCACCGTTCACAAAATATTTGACGGGTACGCCGGACTGCATGTAGTCCGTGAAGGTCATGTTCTTCTGGAGCAGAGTGCCGGTCTCGAAGGTTTTGAGCTTGTAGACGGCCTCATTCAGCGCCTCGATGGGCAGCCTTGGATTGATGCGCTGTAAGGCGGGAAGAAGCACATCGACATAAAGCGGTGAATGATAATCTCGTTCTACATCCGGTCCGTAGACATAAGTGTAGCCCAGCCCTTCATTGAGTAATTGAAGAACAGCGTTCTCATAATTTGATTCTGTATAATATCCTACCATATTCGATGCTCCTATTCGGTTTGTCGGGGCTATACCTTTACCCTTTCTGCAATCGCATCAAGTTGCTCTGCGATCACGGCAAACTCGCAGTTTAGATCAAGCGTCTTAACACTAATTTGGTTTCCACTCATTTGATAGTCACCGCTAGGCTGAATGGCGTCGTCTGTTTTGGCGTAAAGCAGCATACCGGAAACCTCTTCGCTGGGCGCAGTGTTCCAATTCTTCACATAAGTGAATAGCTGATAGAGATTGCCTGAGTGCAGAGTCTGCGACGTGTAGGGAATCTTCATCTGCATATTATGAGTATAGAACTTCGCGTCGATGATCAGTGTTTTGCCGGATTTCTGGCTTGAGAGAACAATGTCGGACTGCATTATAGGCAGTCGCGTTCTGTACCCGTCTGTTACCTGCCAAGCAATTTGAGGGGAATGCACCTTAATATCTCTGTGCTCACGCTGATAATACCCCAGAATAAATTTTTCGTACAGCTTTGCCATCGTCATATCATCTGCGTAGTCCATGATTTGCGTAGACCCATCGGCAGTTGTTTGAAGTAAGCCTTTTATCACGAATCGGCAGACTTCTATAATCATTCGATAGGTCTGATTATTGCGGTCATATTGTATATTCCACTTGATGTTATGCGTGTCCAAAGTGCTAACGCCATCAAAAAAGATAAGGAGCTTGCGGAGTTCTTTCTTCCGTGCCTTTGAGATCTTTGCTCTAAGTAGCAACTCCATAGTAGTTCTGATAATGCGGTTTGTATAGGCATTGACGGAAAACTCATCATAGGTGCAAACCAATTGCTTTTTGCGTATGGTTTGGGATTTGATAGACTCGCGGATTTCTATTTTACCTCTCGGTGAGGTCAATGAATCTACGCTGGTTATGTACTGCCTACATAGGCCGCGTTTTATCTGAACGGAGACTCCCTTGCATAAAATCGCAGCTAAAAGCTCTGCTGTATTTGTAAAATCTTCTGCTTCAATACTCCTATAGCCCTGTTCATGCAGGACTTGAAACGTATAGGCAAGCATATAGTAGACATTGCGAATAGGAATCATTTGACCACCTCTCGAAGAGTGCGGCTCCAATCTTTGACCTTTGCGGTCTCGTCAAACCAATATTCCTTGAGCAAGGGAATAAGCTCAAATTCAACAACAGATCTCATCCAATCGTCTGTGACGGTGGCGTTCGTACAGAAATAGCTATGTCCGATACAGAAGCCTTCTCCAAGTGAATCATCATTGGCTATGACCTCGTTAAGCTGCTCAACGGTAGCAATCAACCGGTCGAATTTCGGGTTATTTATATTCATTCTATACGCTCTGAAACCGGAAGAGCTAAATGCTGGTGTCATTTCAAAGAATGCAAAGCGACGGCGAAGCGCATAGTCAAGCATGGCAAGGCTCCGGTCTGCGGTATTCATCATGCCGATGATGTAAACATTGCTCGGTATGGAGAATTGCTCGTCCGCATAGAGAAGCTGCAATTCGACTCCGCGCTTATCACTTTCAATAAGCATAAACAGCTCGCCGAATATTTTGCTCAGATTTCCTCTGTTGATTTCGTCGATAATAAAGAAGTAAGGACGGTCATCCTCCTCTGCTTTCCGGCAGAAGTCATAGAACACACCTTTCTTCAACTCAAAGCCATTTTCTGTGGGACGGAAACCCATGATAAAGTCTTCATAGCTGTAACTCTGATGAAATTGCACCATTTTCACACGATTGTTGTCCTTTTCACCCATGATGGAATAGGCGAGGCGCTTTGCAGAAAAGGTCTTACCGACGCCAGGAGCGCCTTGCAGGATCACATTCTTCTTTGTCAGCAAGAGGGACTTGAGGATCTTGTAGCGTCTCTCATCCATAAAAACATCATGCAGGAAATCATCTGCGGTATAAGGATCGTAAACCTGATCGCTGCCTTCCTCGTCCTGGATCACGGCATCAACTTTGTCACTATCGATGAGGTTTTGGGTTTTCTTAACAAAATCGGTATATGGGGTGACATCGGTCAGTGTCTTCATGGTCAGCTGTTCAGGATGTTCCCATAACCCTCTATCCGTCCAACGGACAGTTCGAATATTGCAGTAATGTTCACGGGAGGGATCATATACATATTCGCCGTCCACAATGCCTCGTCCCAGAATTTGTTTCCTGCCTTTCTTGACGAAAACAATGTCTCCCGGTTTTATCACATTTGCGAATTGCCATGTAGCATGAACTTGATTCTTATACGAGCTGCCTTCACCGTGAAGCTCCTTCATTTTGGAGCGCATATCCTCTTTGGAGCTGTACTGCATGAGGTCGCCCAAGTCATCCCAGCCGATAGCCATAATGCCCTCGGAATAATCCTTTTCCCAGTTGACAGAACTGTCTCCAGCGGCATAAAGCCAATAGCGGACAGCCGTATCATCGACGGTGAGAGCAGAGTCGGTGGACTCTTTCGGGATAATACCCTCGAACATATTCTCTCCAAAGTCCATAATAAGTCCGGTGTCCTTGCATACCTTTGCACATCCCCGGCGAATGCTGTTTGATTTGTTCCCAGTTTGCTCGTAGTAGTATTTGACATTTTCGTATGTGGCTTTCAGCGCGTTGATCATACGCTCTTTGCCATAGTCCTGTCCCATATGGACGATAAAATATATTGTTGTTTCCGTATTGCCACGGCGGGTGTATTTTATGCCTCCCATCATGGAGGCAAACAGCATGACCATGAGTTTGTGAGATGTTTCCCCAAAGTAAGGGACTTCCTTGCATAGAGCTTTAACGGCATTATCAGATGATATAGTTCCATCATATGCCAGCTTTGCGTACTTATAGACGGTAGCTTCACAGTCATACTCTGAGCCTACATATTGTTTCACACCGCCTTTGGAGTCCAAAAATTCCTTGAGCATCTTCAAGTCGTTATAATACATGGCGGCTCGTTCTTCTGCGCGATCCGACATAACATCATGGGTTATGTATTCGAGAATCTCTTTCTGCGCTTCGTTCATGCTTATTTCGTTCTCAAAACACTTCCAGAAGGAGAGGACAATGGTATTCTGATAGAGATAGAAAGCATCGGAGACATGGGTGCTCAGAGTGCTGTCAGCCCATTCGGGATGTTTCCCATGCAGATACTCCTTGTATTCTTTTCTGGCACGGCTAATCGTATTTTGTAAGTCCATTGCACATACCTCCGGTTTTTCAGTCTAATTCTGCCTCATATGGGATGAGAAACGGGTGCACAGTGAGAGATAAGAAAAAAGATAAACGATAATTTAGCGGCTTAAAGTCGGATAGCGGAGACATCAATTCTGCCCGACATCAACTTTGGAAGGAGCGCATCTCGAATGGATGCAAGCCTGTTGTTTTCTTCCTGATTCGAGACAATGGCAGCTGCCATCGGCGCAATGAGAGCATTAAAGCGATCCATAGTCTCCTTATCAGGCAAGAGAAGTTCGATAGCCTTTACGCGATCTCTGGGCAACTCTGTCTGACCAGTGCTTCCTGTATGAAGCGACTCGATTTCTTTTTCATGCTGGGTTCCCCACAACCCAATATAGAAGATCATATTTTCTGCTGCGGGCCGGACAATCGTAACATGAGAATCAACAGTAAGATTATGCGGCTGAAACCAGACCTGCGCTGCTCTCCCTAAAGTGCCGTCGCCAGTCGAGTTGATTAGCAAGTCTCCAAATCGAAGCCACTTATTATTGATAACTTTCGGCCTATGGTTTCGCGCAAAAGAAAGATCAATCATATGATTGCGAATGCACTTCTGATTGATTACAATTTGGTCGGTATCATCAGCGTATTTTGGAGTTATGCCGCGACTTACCAGTGACGTAATGTCTTCTAAAGTGACATTCTTCCATTCGTCCGGTACAGTGCCTCCGAATGGAATACAATCGACAAACCATGATCTAAAAATTGCAGCGGCTTGCTGCTGTAAATTATCGTTTATCTCATTATTGAGCGCGATCTTCTGGTCGAGGACGCAAAAAACGGAGCTGATTTTCTTTTGATCTTCCAACGACGGGACTTTCATAATGAGATCGTTGAGTACACTCTGTTGGACACGCTGTCTCCCCGACGATCCTACCATTGATTTAATCGCAATATTGCGAAATGAAGGGCTTGTGGCGAGGTAGTAGATAAACTGAGGATCGCTTATGCCTTCTTTTGCCCTCATAACGATAAACTCGGTCGAGCCAAACGCAACCTCATCTTCTCTAAGAATATCAACAAAAGCAGTTTTGCCATTTTCAAGGCAAGGTGTTATTCTTGCCATGATTGTGTCTCCATTGCGGAACTTAGAGCCGCCAGAAAATACCGCTTTTTCAGTCTCCGGTATTCTCTTGGTGAAAGGTTGAAGCTTGTCCATTGCAACCTTAGTGGCGATTGTTCCTTTCTTTATACTCATGCGCGGATTAAATTCGATAAAGTCCGCTGCTCGCATTTCCATCCACTGTTCCACTTGGTTCACCATCCTATCCGATGTATTTTCTATGTGCCAGCTTCACATTTTGTTGCTTCACCATCGCATAGTGCATGGTGGTGTCAATCTTTTGATGCCCTAAAAGCTGCTGGACTTGCTCGATGGGCATTCCCTTATCTATGGCTGAGGTCGCCAGCGTTCGCCGGAATTTATGTGGGTGTACCCTTGGCAAGCTCAGGCGTTTCCCCAGTTCTCGAAGCCGTGTTTCCACACCGCCGATCATCAGCCTGTCGTGAGGGGATTTCAACGAGACAAACAGTGCCGGGTTCGCATCTGTGCGCTCGTTGAGATAGTTTTGCAAATGTATTTTTGTCCTTGCATCGAAGTAGACAAGACGCTCTTTATTGCCCTTGCCGATCACAACACATTCTCGTTCGTTGAAGTCGATGTCCTCTCGGTTCAGCATAATCATCTCTCCAACACGCATTCCAGAGGAAGCAAGTAGGTCAATGATTGCCAAGTCTCTTGTGGTCATGCAGCTATCCCGTATCAACTCTAACGCCTCATCTGTGTAGGTGTCTTTGACCACCTTTGCCGTCTTTACCTTGTGAATCCGGCGTACCGGACTTTTCAAGATAAAGTCCTCATCTTCGAGCCATGAGAAGAAGCTGGACAATATGCGCCGGATGTTATCAATCGTTACCTTGCTGGACTTTCGTTGCATCTGATAGTTGGTCAGATACTGGCGGAGGTCTTCCGTTGTGACCTGATTTGCTGACTTACCGATAGAGGAAAGCATAGAATCAATCGTCTTACGGTAATATTTCAGGGTCTTTTCAGAGCATCCCTCTATTCGCTTTGCCGTGATAAACGCTTCAATATTATCGGAGCGGTTTAGGTCTGGCTCAGGAGGAACCAATTTAACGGTTACTCCTTCAAAAACTTCTGTTAAGGCATTCCCAAGCTGTAAGAGCTGTTTGTTGTTGAGATAAGGGAGCATTCTCCGCTGTATTTCATTGATCAGTTGTTCATTCATCGTCGTATCTCCTTTGCATTTTAAGAGAACGACGAACAGTGGCAGTTCC
This sequence comes from Agathobaculum sp. TL06, assembly GCF_054658635.1. Classification (NCBI taxonomy): domain Bacteria; kingdom Bacillati; phylum Bacillota; class Clostridia; order Eubacteriales; family Butyricicoccaceae; genus Agathobaculum; species Agathobaculum sp. TL06. Next base: position 13,996 of record NZ_BAAGGY010000032.1, on the reverse strand, counting down.
TTTTGTAATACTCCCGCCACTGTTGAGAGTGATTAGGGCGGTAAACGATAATTTACAGCAGCAAGCCGAGCTACTATATCACGAACGGTTTGAAACAGCCGATCGTGGCAATTTGCCCGTTGGTTGGCGTATTGTACGGCTCGGCGATGTGGCTACTATCTCAAAAAGAAGCTTCAATCCGGCTAAAAAACCGGAAATGCTACTTGAGCATTACAGTATCCCTGCTTTTGATGAAGCACATTTTCCTGCGTTTGAGCTATCGACAGCGATTAAGAGCAACAAGTTTATTGTGGATGATACTTGCTTTATGATTTCCAAGCTGAATCCAACAACAAAGCGCGTCTGGAAGCCTTATTGCTTGACAGAAAATGCCGTCTGTTCAACCGAGTTCATAGTTTATAAGGCAAAAAGCCAAGAAATCACCGATTTCTTATATTCGGTCATAGATAGCTCTTCGTTTTCGGATTTTATGTGTAGCCATGTCACAGGATCGACAGGTAGTAGGCAAAGGACAACTCCATCAGATACCCTCGCTTTTGAATTGTTTTTACCCACTGTCGAAGAAATAGCAGGGTATCAAGGTATTGTCACTCCTATGTTCGAGCAGATAAAATACAACGCCATTGAAAACGATAAGCTCAAACGGCTAAGAGATAGTCTTTTGCCAAAGTTGATGAGCGGTGAGATCGATGTCTCAGCTATCCAGCTCTAAGCCGCTAAATTATCGTTTATCTTTGTATTGCTTTTCCTTTTTTCTTCAAGTGCATCTAAAACTTTTACAACGCGATCTTGTATTGTTTTGTCGGGAAGACTAATAGGCATCGAGGCTAAGGTTTGAGCATTTATATTTCCTCGTGTACTTCCGGTATTGAAGGCTGCGATCCAATCCCTGTATTCTTTTGAAAGACAGTAGTATTTGATATATCTCGGATTTACTTTTTCAGGATCAAGAGAGAACTTAATCAAAAATCCTGCAAAAACAAACTCACCATCTGTTCCATCATAAAAGTAATTCCGTCCAGTGCTTGCCCCGGTTCTCGCAAAGACAATATCATTGGGCTTTAGAAGATAGTCGGTGGCCTTTTCATCAGACACAGACTTCAAATCTGACATATTTAATGTTCCATCATCATTGATGTCCGTGATTCTCAAGTAAGTATATAGTTCAGTCGAATAAGGAACTGCTGATGCTCCAATACCATAATAACCTCGTCCACCAATAGACAATTCTCCGAGAGTAGAGTTAGTCCAATTAGATGTCATATCCAATCGCCCCCAGTCTCTTCTTAATTTCGGACTCAAGCTCATGGGATTTTGCAAACAGTTCGGAAAGCTCTGAGGTCAACCGGCTCATCTTTTCCTCGAACGGTTCGCCGTCATCTTCCTGTTCTTCAATACCCACATACCGTCCCGGCGTGAGGATATAGTCCTGCTTGGCGATGTCCTGGGGGGTGGCCACCGCGCAGAAGCCCTTGACATCCTCCAGAGTGCCGTCCACAAAGGCGTTGTAGGTGGAAGCGATCTTCTGGATGTCCTCGTCAGTCAGCTCCCGCAGCTTGCGGGTCACCATAGTCCCCATTTTGCGGGCGTCGATAAAGAGCGTCTTGCCCTTCTGCTTCTTGTTTCTGGCCAGGAACCAGAGGGAGACCGGGATCTGCGTGGTGTAAAACAGCTGGGACGGCATGGCGACGATGCAGTCCACCAGATCGTCCTCGATGATGTTTTTGCGAATCTCGCCCTCACCGCCGGACTGAGAGGACAGGGAGCCGTTGGCCAGTACCATGCCGATGCGGCCGTTGGGGGCCAGATGCCAGATCATGTGCTGAAGCCACGCGAAGTTGGCGTTGCCGGCGGGCGGCGTGCCGTACTTCCAGCGCACATCGTCCAGCAGCTTTTCCTGCCCCCAGCCGGAGAGGTTAAAGGGAGGATTGGCCATGATATAGTCGGCCTTGAGTTGGGGGTGGCAGTCGTTGAAGAAAGTATCGGCGTTAAACTTGCCCAAGTCAGCCTCGATCCCCCGGATGGCCAGATTCATCTGAGCCATCTTCCAGGTGGTGGGGTTAGAATCCTGCCCAAACACGGAAATCTTGTTGATGTTGCCGCCATGGTTTTCGATGAACTTTGCAGACTGGACGAACATCCCGCCAGAGCCACAGCAGGGGTCATAGACGCGGCCATTGAAGGGCTGCAAAACCTCTACCAATGTGCGGACCACGCATGAGGGGGTGTAAAATTCGCCGGCATTTTTCCCTTCCTGCTCCGCGAATTTGGCAAGGCAGTATTCATAGGTGCGTCCCAGAATATCCTTGCTCTCGCCGTGCTCGATCATTTGGATATTGGTGAATAGGTCTACTACCTCGCCCAACCGGCGTTTATCCAGTTCTGGCCGGGCAAAGTTCTTGGGTAAAATATCTTTCAGCCTTTTATTCTCTTTCTCAATACTGCGCATGGCGTCGTCGATTACAGTGCCGATCTCTGGCGTATGGGCAGCAGCGGCAATCGCTTTCCACCGGGCGTTCTCCGGCACGAAGAAGATGTTCTCTGCGGTGTATTCGTCCTTGTCCTCCTCAAAGCCCTCGCCCTCGTCTTTTAGTTCCCTGTACTTGGCCTCGAAGCGGTCGGAGATATACTTCAAAAAAATCAGGCCCAAAACCACAGATTTATATTCTGAGGCGTCCATATTGCCCCGCAGGACGCAGGCGGCATCCCAGATTTGCTTTTCAAATCCGATGTTGCTGGAATTTGTTCCAGTCATGTATAGATCCTCCATTGTATAAAATGAAAATATACAGTGCAATTAGTTTTGCAAAGGTTACAGAAAATAAATTTAATATCAATATGTGTTAATAACATACTTTTTCAGCAGTGTACTATTACGGATAGGCCTGTAAATTATACTACTAAAGTTATCTTTTTCGGAACCGGTCCAACCAAGACTTCTTGAAAGGAATACCAAAGAACTCTCGTGCCATATCTAAATCCATGATAATCCAGTCTCTAGACTTATGGGCATCCAGTGTCTCGGGCAATTCCTTTAAAATTCGATCGGCCTCGTATGTGGCCCCAGCGTTGTAGCGTAACTCGTTGGTTCGTTCCGACAAATCAAAGGAGGCCTGGCTGGTTTTCCATGCGTTGCGGATCGTTTTAATGGCATAACTACCAGTAACTTTTTCACTGAAATAGTCATCAAGTGTCAGCGGGCGGATATAGGGAGGCAGTTCTATTTCGGTAAATTCGTCGAAAATCTCTAATAAAACCCGGGATGAGTTCGCTAAAATATCTGGCGCACTCTCTGAAGACTCATCTTTCATTTCTTCTTGCAAATCAGGAACGATTTCCATCATTCTTCTTAAGTATTCTCGATAGAATGCTGTCCCGATTTCTCGTTGCACCGTGCGAACCACACTGCTTCGCATTACTTCCGTATTGGTGAGACCGGCTTGGACACGGCAGATTACCGTGCGGCGAATAACTTCCTGCGCCACCGCTTTGACGTCCTCATTGGCGCTGATAACCACGGCTGGATAATGGACTAATTGTTCCGCTACTCCAAAGTCGTCATTTTTGATGGTTTCAATAGCATGCTGGCTAAATCGTGCATTGGTCAAATCATCGACAATGATGGGGGCACCTTTTACAGTACGTTTCAAATTTTCGATGCTGGATCGGGTAAAATACGGCGCAGCTAATTTGGTCTTTTGCCCGATCATCATTTTCAGCAAGGTTTCCAGAAAACTAGTTTTCCCTGCTTTGCTTTGTCCATAAACCAAGCCAAACACAGGGTACGGAAGTAGGTTCTGATTGTATCGCACCGCTGTGTCTCGCATTCCTGCCATAAAAGGGGTACAGAAAAACCAGTTGGCAAATTCATAGTACCGGCGCTGCATTCCGGACACATCGCCGTGAAACTTTTTGTACCCGTCCATATATTTAAGGAATAGATCGATATCTTTGGCGATTTCTGCCCTCTCGGGTGACAGATTTAGGGCTTTACCATTGAGCCGAGCTATCTTTTCGTCGGGAAATATCTCTAATTGTGGATATTCGCTCTGTAGTTCTTTCTCCTTTTCCTTATTGGAAACCACTTGCCGGCGAATTGATTTTATTTTTTCCGGAGAGAGCATCAACTTGCCCTTCTTATCCGGCTTGGGAACGGAGGGCGCAAACTTAGTCGATAAATTCTTAATATCCAGAGAAAAGCGAACCTCATCCTGTGCATCCGCTACAGGCTGCAATACAAGCGCTTTTCTTGTGCGCACTGTTCTGGCAATCGGCAACTCGTCTAAATTATCTCCATCATCGGCATACAATAGAGTTTCCTTGGCAATCTGATCCGTGCTTTCATCTCGTAACCCACAGTAACAATCCCAATACCATGCATAGGCCTCGTCTCCATCCAAGTAGCAGATGTTCTCTCTCTGTTGCCCGCTAAATGCAGAGAATGACATATTAGCTGATCCCATGATAACACGTTTGCGACCGTCACGCGCTGAAAGTAGATAAATTTTTTCATGAGATAGGATGCTGCGGGCGACATAGAAACGCAATGTTCCCTCCTTGACGCGAGACACTAAGTCCAGCTTCATTTTGCTCGCAGTTTCACGCAGCCTCTCAATCGTCTTGCATTGATAGGCCATGATCTCTTGAAGTGAGTAGGAAATAACCTCGTCACAGCCAAAAATAATCTCTGCATCTTTAAATAGATCAAGTAACCGGTAGACAAACCCAATTCCTGAGGAATATGTGATGGCATGAAGAGAATCAAAACCAGAAAACAAATGTTGCCAAGACAAGTTTTCCGCCCCACAGAAATTCATTTTTACAACATTTAGAGTGCCAGCCTGCGTAATTTCCAATTGTGTCGGCGCTTGATCTTCTGTTTTATCAAATAGAGACAGGTTTTCCATGTAACACCTCTCTTTCGCCTTATGGCTTTTCACACATAAAAACAAAGAAAATGCTCTACCACTTGGCAGAGCACTGAACATATGAGTCATACTGCCGAGGCTTACAACAACTTCTGACAGTGTTGTATATAATTTTAGCAGATATAATGGGAGAAAGCAAGGATGCAGTAAGTAATTCCCTATTTCGCAAGACTTCACTTTTTGGCGAATAACAGTAAGATTCCTTGCCCTCTGGGACAGTGCGACGGTGCGACTACTGATGGGAGAGATTATGGCCAGGGAAGAAAAAACTGTTTGTGCCTTCGGTATGGAGGGGAATTGACGGAGACTCTCTGACGGGGTCAACACTTCTTGCCAAACCAATATGTTTGATCGGATCGGGGGTATGTTCGGTTCGTTGGTTTTTCCAGGACTCAAGGAGTATATATTTACTTCACTCAAAAAGATGAAAACTTCTCACCTTTACAACGCAGCCGGAGCACACTATAATACAATTGAACCATGTCAGAGTAATTTTGTCAGAGTAAACCGCCCAGGGGGTAGTATGCGCTCTGGGTTGTACAAATATTTGAAACCAGATCAATCATAAAGTAAGGACATACGACTGCGAAATAAAGTGGTTGTGTGCCCTTTTCTGTTTTTAGAGCTGCAAATAGCGCAGCAGTAAACAGTAATACGACCTATATCATGTCTATAGCAATATGGCTGCAATCAGGTCTTGCACAAACTGCAAGTGTACAACCTCGCCCTACTATGCTACAATACACTTGTATTATGTCAGAGTAATTTTGTCAGAGTAAAACCGCCCAGGGGGTAGTATGCCTGCCCGGGTTGTACAAATGAAAGAAAAACGATATTGATCAAACGAAGGACAAATCACTGCGTAAAAGCAGAGATATGTCCTTTTTTGTTTGATCGGAAAGGAACGATGATGATGAAAACGCAGTTCGTTTTTCAACGCCGATCGGCTTCCGCACCGCAAGTGTCTCCTGCACGCGCCAGAGCAGGAGACACCAGGAAGCAGAAAACATCCCGCACTCACCTCGCTATACGGATTGGGAGCGGACAACAGAAAACGGTTCTGGCCGTCTTGTCTGGGTACAGACCGCACGGAACCCAGGAGGAAACAAAGATGAAGTATTCTTTTCGGGCGTTCCGCACAGCCGGTGCGGACGTCAAGAGGGGCTGGCGCATCCTCGGCCGTGTATGGCAGCACGGTTTTACCCATGCATCTGCCGGCTGGTCTGCCAACAGCCGGTACACGGCGCACGCACGAAGTGCAGCCGGTACTTTGCCGGTTTTGCGCCTGCCGCGCACCTTGGGTGCAGCCGCATATGCGGTGCCTGCGGCAATGATTGCTAAACCAATTTACAACAGAGACAGATACCAGAGCCTGCCGGATTCGCTGCTCCTGCGTGAATAAAACCCTGCTGTTCGGCTGAAAAACACAGTACAACGGATGCGTAGGGTAGGGATTCTCCCCGCCATGCGGGGAAACCGGGCGGAAACGGCCTGCGTTTGCAGACGGGTGAGCTGCGTCTGTCTCCCAGATGAAAGGAGAATACCATGTCCACATATCACATCTATCAAAACCTGCTCGCGCAGGTGGAGCGCGTGTTCCGGCACAGCCGGCAGGGCAGCATTCAGACGCGCCGCCGGTACAAAGAGGCGGTCTGCCGCTTCTGCTATTTTCTTGCAGAAGTCTACCGTTTGGAACGACTGGCCAATATCGCGCCCAAGCATATTTTCGCCTATGCAGAATTCCTGAAAGAGGGCGGCAAAGCAGCATCGACCATCAAGACCGATCTGGCGGCGATCCGCTTTTTCCATGACCAGATGCCGCAGGTCAAATACCACACGCTGCCGGACAACAGCATGCTTGATCTGGAACGCCGCAGTTTCGGAAAGGTCGACCGTACCTGGAGCGAGCGGGAGTTCAACCGCATGATCGGCAAAGCATGGGGCGAGGGCCGCGAGGACTATGCGGCGGCACTGTGTCTCGCGCGGTACTGCGGCCTGCGCATCCATGAAGTGTTCCGGCTGGACACGGCGGCAGCCGAACGCGCGCTGAAAGCTGGTGCGTTGACCGTAAAAGGCAAGGGCGGCAAGGTACGCACCGTGCCGCTTACAGAAACGCCGCGCATTGAACTCACGAAAATGCTGGCGCAGACACAGCGCGGGCACAAGCTGTTTGTGCCGGACGATATGCCGACCGACCGCGCGATCAACAACTTCCAGTGCTTCATCTACCGTTACCGCAACGAGGTGCAGGACGCGGACTCGCACCGGCCGATGACCTGTCACGGCCTGCGGCATACATACGCGGTCGAGCAGTATCTTGCTTGCCGGAAGCAGGGGATGGACGAACATGCGGCTTGCCGCCATGTGTCCAGGCTGCTCGGACATGAACGCGAGGATGTGACGCGTATCTATCTGGCGTCGCTTCGGAAGGGAGGCGAGGGTAATGGCTGAAAAGCGTTATACCAGCTTTGACGAACTGCCGCTGACGCTGACCGTCCCCGAGGTGGCGGAGGTGCTCGACATTGGCCGCAACACCGCATACGAGATCGTGCGGTCGGGCGACCTGCCCAGCCGCCGCATCGGCAAGCGCGGCCAGATCCGCGTGCTCAAATACGATCTGGAGCGGTATATGAAAGGCGAGATGTAAACAAATAAGGCGTGTGCCCAAGCGGCACACGCCTTTCTGCTCATTATGGCTCTAAATTTTCCTCGTTGAACAAATTTGAATTAAAGAACTCACTGATCGTGATATTTAAGCCTTGACACAATTCATGGATGATACGCAACTTCATTGAGTCATATTGGCAATGCACGAGATTGCCGATCGTGGATTTTGGAACACCGCTTTTCATGGACAGCTGATACTGCGTCATGTTGCGTTCGAGCAAAAGCTCCTGAAGCCGCTCGCTGACCGCTTCGTTCAACTTCATGCGCTCACCGTCCATTCTCCTATACTACGGATATTATAGGAGAAATGTCGGTGAATTTAGTCCATGTAGCTGTACTATTTGCGCATTTCATGTTATCATGGATTGGTACAGGGAGGTGGACTAATTGCCAAGTTGCACCTTTTTCGGCCATCGGGACTGCCCGGACAGTATTCGTCCCAAACTGCGCAGCGTGCTGATAAATCTGATTGAAAATCAGCAAGCAGACACTTTCTATGTCGGTCGGCAAGGTTCTTTTGACGCACTTGTTTACGCCACGCTGCGCGAATTGGCAGCGGAATATCCCCATATTCGCTATGCCGCAGTGCTGGAACGCCTTTCCGGGAAAAACACAGATGATTTTACTGAGACGTTGTTTCCCGGAGCGATGGAAAATGTCCCGCCCCGCTTTGCCATCGACCGCAGAAACAACTGGATGCTTCAGCAGGCGGATTTTGTTGTGGTGTATGTCACGCATACTTGGGGCGGCGCCGCAAAGTTCGCCGGGAAAGCAGAAAAACAAGGAAAAATTGTCATTAACCTTGCGGATTGAAAACGCTATCCCAACACGAAGCGAAAAAACCAGCCTCCCAAAAATAACTTCGGGAGGCTGTTTGCAGTGCAGCGATGCTATCTGCGATAGCCGCTGTGCTCTTTATCGTGGCCATATCTTCCATATTTGCGATAATCCTCGAATATGCCGTCTACATCTATATTGCAGTGCCGGGCGAGAAAGTATATGTGCTTACAGGGTGCTCCGCCGTGCTGATTTTTACCAAAATCAGGACAAGTACAAGAGCGGAGCGAGGTTTTGTAACGTCCGGATGTGCCTATGATTTCATAGGTCTGATCGGGAGACAGTTTAAGACGGATATCTTCGGATTTGGAGCGAAGATAGCGCATATACTGCCCATCATCCCGATGAACACAGCTTGGCCACGGCGCAAATGTATCGGGATAATACATTATAATACGCGGAACGGTATTGGTTGAGGCAGCGGGCATTGGTTCGTCGGTACTTACGTCTGGCGACGGTTCCTCATCTTCCTGCGGTGATAAGTCGGTAAATGGTTCAGAGTGGTTTCGTTGTTGATAAATATAAATGTGACAGATAACAAGTACCAGCAGACAAACGAACGGTGGTACGATGACATATATCGCACGTAAGATTTGCATCAGGTGCATGGGAATTCCTCCTTCTGATGGGATCGGTTGTTGTTATTCCGCCCTTTGCTGCTTCCTCTCCCGGCTCCCTTTCCGCAGGCTCTGTGCGACGGCCTCGATCGTCTGCTCGTGCGTGGTATCCAGTAGGTGGGTGTAGATCATGGACGTGGTCGCGACCGTGCTGTGCCCGAGCGACTTGCTGATGTTGTAGATCGTCGCGCCCGAGTGGTTGGCGAGTGTCGCGAAAGTGTGCCGCAGTCCGTGCAGGGTGAGCTTGGGCAGGCGGTTTTTGCGGATAAATTTGCTGAATACTTCGGTTAAATAGTTCGGCAGATAGGGCTCGCCCTCCGGCCAGGTCAGCACATAGCCGGTGTCATGATAGTCCGCGCCGTAAAACAGCCGGTTCTCGCGTTGCTGCTTACGTTCGGCGCGCAGCACGCGGACAACCTCGTCCGGCATATGCAGCAAACGGGTCGAGGAACGGTTTTTGGTGTCCTTTTCAATCACCTGTGACCCAGCCATCGTGCGGGCGCGGTGGATGCACAGCGTTTTGCCTTGGAAATCGACATCCTTCCAGCGAAGGCCGCACATTTCCTCGCGGCGCAGGCCGAGATAGCCCGCCAGATAGACGACCGGCTCCAAGCGGGTGCCCTTGACGGCATCCAGCAGCCGGAGCAGGGATTCGACGTCATAAAAATGCGGCTCAGGGCGCTTGAATTTGGGCGGCTCTACGCGGTCGGTCGGGTTGCGGGCAAGCACGTCCTGCATGACCGCGATCCGCAGCGCATTGCGCAGCAGGTCGTGGTGCTTGCGCGCGGTGTTGGGGGACAGGCCGCAGTCGTTGCACAGGTAGGCATAATACTGCTGGATGCGCTGCGGGGACAGCGATTGCAGCGGAATATCCCCAAGCTGTGGAATGATGTGGTTCACGATCATCTGGCTGTACCCGTGGACTGTGGTTGCGGCGCGGTTGGGGCGCACGACAGCGTCCATCCAGTAGTTCAGCCACTGGGCGACTGTGGTATCGTTCGGCTGGGTGAGCGCGCCGAAGTCGCGCTGCACCTCGTGCAGCCGCAGCGCCCTGCGGGCATCGGACAGGCGGGCAAAGGTGCGGGTCTTTTTGATCTGGCGTCCGCGCGCGTCGCGCCCGAAATCCAGATTGACATAGTATTTCTTTTTCTCGTCGTCAAACGAGATGTTGCGCTCCACGCGCGTGCGGGACATTTGTGTTCACCGTCCTTCCTCTGATAAAGTGGGCGGCGCAGCAGTGCACGAGCTGCGCCGGAAGAACGGATACCGGTATCTGTTGCGGGCGTCTCCGGTTTGCGGATTTTTGCTTTTGGAGTACCCTGCTTATAGTGTATCATAAGTGCAAAACCGTAATCTACCAGAATATCTACCGAAATTTTCAAACCGCATTTTGCGTTGCAAAAACCGGATAAAAATAAAAGATACCACCTGTTATCAGGTGGTATCAGTTGGAAAGTTGGTGGAGCCGAGGGGAGTTGAACCCCTGTCCGAAAGCGCATTCACCGTGACTTCTCCGGGCGCAGTTTGTCTTTTGGGATTCCCGCTGCGATACGCCGGCAAACAGGCTTACCGTTTTGGTAGAGTCATGTTACATGACGGGGGCAACTCTTACCCCGTACACGTTCACCACTGATCGACGCCGGACCTCAAAGCCGTGGTCCTCTTTGAGCCGACGGGCTAAGCCTTAATTAGGCAGCCTGAAGAGTATAATCGTTGTTGTTTAATTTATAAACAGTTGGAGCTTTTTACGCAGATCCCCGCTGCGGCCCGCTATCCCGGCTTCAACACCCCCGTCGAACCCGTTACGGCCCCGTGTGGATGCATCCCGCAGATGCGTTTTCAACGATTGCGCTCTTTCATCGCGCGGTCGATTTCGCGCTTTGCGTCGCGCGCGGCAATGCTGTCGCGTTTGTCGTGCAGCTTTTTGCCGCGGCACAGGCCAAGCTCGATCTTCACCCGCGAACTTTTGAAATACACGGACAAAGGGATCAGGGAATAACCGTCCTGCTTGGTTTTGCCGAACAGGTTGGCGATTTCCTTTTTGTGCATCAGCAGTCTGCGCACACGCAGAGGATCCTTGTTGAAAATATTCCCTTTTTCATACGGGGAAATATGCATGCCCCGCACAAAAAGCTCGCCGTCTTTGAAAGTGCAGTACGAATCCTTGAGATTGATCTGCCCCTGGCGAATGGATTTGACCTCGGTGCCAAACAGCTCGATGCCTGCTTCGAATTTGTCCTCGACAAAGTAATCGTGCCATGCTTTTTTATTGGCAGTAACCTGCTTTGTCCCTTTTTTATCCGGCATTGCACGACCTCCTTTTTCCGTGGTACAGTTTATCATAGCATGCGCTTGGCGATTTGTAAAGGCACAAGTGTGTTACAGCCTTCGACGAAAACGGAAAACGGGAGTGTTAAAAACACTCCCGTCCCTTGCTGTTCAGTCATCCCCGCGCAAAAGCTTTTCCGCGTAGCCGTGCAGCTCGTCGGGGGAATGGACGTTGTCGCCGCGCTTGACAATCATTTCGCGCACATAATCCGGAAGGTCGTCAAAGTATGCGTGGGCGGCGTGGTTGATCGCCAGCATTTCGGTCAGATTGTGATATCGTTCCATGCACATTCACCTCGCCGGAAGTATACCCGTTAATAGGTCAGGATATTCTCCAGGATGTTCAATATTTTTACGCCATAGTCCGCGCCTGCGGCCCAGCCGTAACCCTTAGGATTTTCCTGTATCCCCAGATACTGCACGGTCGGCGCGGCGCCGCGGGAAACGAGGGAAAAACGGGGGTCAATGCAGGCGTTCCTGAGCGGTTCCTGATTCGCATAAGCTTTCAAATGCTGTATCTGAGCGCGGATGCCGAGCTGCGGGGTGTCGAACGACGCGCCCTTCATCCCGTTATCGATCACGCCGAGGCCGCAGAAATTATTCTGGTCGATTGTCACGGCGCTGTCGCGGAAAGTGAAATTGCCGGTCTCAAGGCAGGACTGCGCAAACGCGATATCCCCGCGGATCCCTTCGGCCTGTCCTTCGGATATGTAGTAAGGAATCATATCGATCACAGACTGTGGGACGTTGGGATTGGCTTTTTTGATATATGCCTGCATCTGCGCGGCGGTTGCCTGCGGGGTTCCGGTCAGGCTGGTGTAAGAGAAGTACTTGTCCACGGTGGCGGTCTTTACATTATAGTAGGAGGAACCGGGCCGCATGACCTGCGTCAGCATGAGGGTGGAGCCGGGGTGCGTATCGATCAAACGGTAATCGTCAAGGGAGCGGAGCGTGTTCCCCTTGGTAAAATCGAACACCGCCCATTGACCATTGACATAGACCACGTTCCACGCAGCCGACCAGCTCCGCGCGAGAAACGCGGGGATGCCGGCTTCAGCGAACATCCAATCCGCAGCGGCCGCGAGCGAGGTGGCGCTGACCGGTTTTTTCCTGCCGTAAGCGGTCGTCCAGGAGGCGCTCCCACCGGTCTGGTACTCGCGCTGCAAAAGGCGATAGATATAGGAGACGCGCTCGCTGTCCGTCTTTAAGGCGGACAGCTCAGCCATTTGGGAGGAGAAATAGGCTTCCGCTTTTTTTCGGTCGTCAGCGGACGCGCCGCCGGTCAGGGTATAGGTATCCGACAGCGACAGGCGGGAGCGGGCGTTTTTGGAATAACCGTTGGAAACTGAAACGTCTGCCAGAGAACTGGGCCTGGAGCCGAGATAGGCGGCTGACATGGCCTGAAAGTCGGCCTGCAAAGCGGTCTTGTCCGGATTATCGAACAGGTCCGGATCGGCGAGCGAGGCCAGCGCCGCGTGATAGGCTGGGGTGCCGGACGCTGTGGTGTTGGTCAGCGCCGCGGTGAGCGCGTCCGCCCAATACAGGTTGCTGCGGAAAAGCGCGCTGCCGGAAGCATACAGCGGTGCGTCCTTAACGGCGCGCAGGGTGCTGACAAGCGCGCGCCAGTCGGCGCTGCCATCTTCTGTGATGACCGGCGCATAACGGGCCGCGGTCAAGTGATAAGAAGCGCTGGGAAGCACGCGCAGATTGTTGGCAAGGTCGTTCATTGCCGCGTTCCAGGAGGTCTCGGCCGCGTAAGGATACGCGGCATAGGCGGTTATCCGCTTGTTGTCGTAATTGTAGGAGACGCCGAAATCGGCCAGCTGGCCCAAGGCGCGCAGGCCGATAAAATTATTTCCTTTGATATTATAGACCTGCGGGGTGATGCGTTCCCCTGCGAGATAAAGTGTCTGGCGGGTGGGGACGGCGGCCGCGGAGCTGGTGGCAGTATTTTGCACGGTGCTGCTTTCTCCTGCTTCGGGGATGTAGGAGCCGTCCGGATCGATATGGACCGCGTTGGATGATGGATCATAGGCAACGCCGAAATCAAGGAGACGCCCCAGGTCGCGGAGCTTAAAATAAGTATTGCCATCTATATTATAGATCGTGGGGGTCGCTGTGCGGCCGACAGTATCCGATAAGGTTGTGCTGACATAAAAAGTTTGGCCGCCGGAAGCCGCAGGCAAAGCGGTGGCCGCAGAAGCCGTGCAGGTCAATGCGGCGACGCTGAGCGCGGTAAAAATCAGGCGCTTTAACATAAGTTCCTCCTTTGGATGAATAAAGACATATTTTTAGGGTATTATACCATGGAAAGTGTCGATATTCAAATGTAGCATATGGCACGAATGGAAAAAGACACGAAGAAAATCGAAAGGAAAGGGGAAAAAAGGTATTGACAAAGGAGCGGGGGAAATAGTATAGTAAACGAGCCGCGCGAGAGCGGTGCGGAAAAAGCTGAAAAAAGAAGAAAAAAGTTCTTGACAAACAGCTTGGGGTTTGATATACTGAATAAGCTGCTTCGGAAGGGGCGGCGGCCGGAAAAGTTCGGAAAAGAGAAAGAACGGCTCGAAAATCTGAAAAAAAGATTGAAAAAAGTTCTTGACAAAGCGAACTGCTTCT
>NZ_BAAGGY010000031.1:0-25650 GCF_054658635.1 Agathobaculum sp. TL06 | reverse complement strand
ACATTATCACCAATATTAGACTCAGAATCTGAAGCACCATCACAGGGGGCATCACTACAATGCCACTTGTGAATTGTGCGCCCCACCATACTTTTTGATATTCCCAAAGTCTTTGCGATTTCTCTATATGATAACCCTGGAGACTGATAATGTAGGCGAAGTATTTTCTGTTGTTTTTTATTTGGTTCCTCGACGACAAATCCCTTTTTGCGTCTGTTCACGCTGTTATCAATCTCTTTTTCAAAAAGTGGCCAAAAAGCCCTTAAAGCTTTTATTGATGGTTTATGTGCATCAAAATCTGGCTCATCTTCATACATGGAGTAATCTGCTATAAATTTGAACAACATGTACGCTGGACTCGCCCTGTCTGCGTCTGTTTCCAATTCGCAAATTGTTTCAACCCAGCTCCCGTAGAATGTAAAGCAGATTGCCGAATCAAATATCTTTTTTCCATTTTCCAACTTTATGCCCTCCAAATTATATAAAACTATGATTTGCTTATACCATTATCTTGTCGCTTCGATTATCTCTCCTGTCCATCAATCAGCAGAAAAGCGAACAGACAGTCAATGCAGTTACCGCACACATGAAGCGTAACGTGTTCACCATCATGGATGCTTCCATAACCAGCTTCTAACTGGATGGTAGACAAACACCATTCCTCTTGACCACACATTTCACAAGTGAAGTCCATTGCGTACTTTCTTTTACGTTTCATTCAAAGTTCTCCTTTACCATACTTCTGTTGAAAGCAAGTCAAAGACTGCATCCATGCACTTAGGGCAAATCGACACCCACAAGCCATCAAAATCCGTATGATTGCTGCCATTTCCCGGATGTAGCACTATTACGGATTCCTGCTCAATAGGCGTTCTACTGCGGCACATGGCACAGTAAAACCATTCTCTCATGTTCTCACCTCTTATCTGCTCTGGAATGGTTGAATTGCTTACATCGGCTTTTCGAAGTACTTCACCCTCGTGTGGACGCTTGCACCCCTAACCACAAAGGAGGGTCAGCCCCGTCGCCGTGTGGCTTGCGGGGACTTACCCTGCACCCTTATCCGCAAGGGGGCAATCCTTGTAAGTTTTGTTGAATAGCTGCTATCCAATATTCTGTTGTCAAGGAACACAGCCTACCTTGTCCAAAAAGAAAAGACACACCACCAAAACGGCATCTGCGGAAAACTGCATTGCCTGAATCGGTAAGTGTGTCTTTAACTTTTTGTCGGCGACATTTTCAACTTACGAGACTATTTTACCATACGAAATCGCCGTACTCAACCCAGTTTAATGAACATAGTAGAAATTATTTCAGCGGTTCCTACACTTTTTAATTCGCTCTTCTATTCTCGATGCCTGCTCCTTTACTGCCTCCTGTTGTTCAGGCGTACCCATCATAGCTATATCCCGTTCTTTCGGGGACATAGCCGCAAGACGTTTAGCTGTCTTTAGGAACTCTGGCTCATCATCCTGTCCAGAGATACAATCAGGCCGTGTCTATTCCGACAACCGACTACTACAATTATTCTCCTGCACAGAATCAGAAAAACCAAAACCACCCCCGGCCTGTACTTGTTCACGCTCCAATGCTTTATCTATCAGATTATTGATAAAGCCGTTGACGCTTTGCCCGTGCCGCTCTGCTATGGCCTGTAACTCTGCCTTGCGCCCCTTTGGCACAGTTAAATTGATTCTGTCATACGCCTTTGCAATCCATTCATTCTTTGACTTTGCGGATGTTTTACCACCCATGGTATCGCCCCCTATTTAGGACAGAATACTACATTATCGCATACTTGCACAATAAGCAAATTTAACAAACTTTAACAGGCATACTTGTGCAATACTCCATCTTGCATACTTGCGCAATAAGCGTTATACTTTAGGCATACCAAGGGAACAGCGACAGGCCAAGACGGAAAAAGTAGGGAAACTGAAATAAGAACGCCAGACAAGAACGGGAACGGATAAGAAAGAGTACGGCAAAGCCTACGAGATAAACTTAACGCCACCCGCCGCCTGTCCAACATCCCCAAAAAGAAAGGAAGATTAAATTATGTCCAGTATCGAAATTATCTCCAAGATAGAAGCATTGAAAGAGTGGGAAGCTATTCTTGAAGATGCTCGAACCGAGGTGGAAAGCCTAAAGGACATCATCAAAAAAGAGATGGACAACAGAGGGGTTGAGGAATTGGAAGCCGGTCAATATATCGCCCGCTTCACTACGGTTGTTTCTAACCGGCTTGATACCACTGCGTTTAAACGGGAGAACGCCGCACTTTATCAGCGGTATCTTAAACAGTCTACCAGCCGTCGCTTTTCCATCGCATAAAAACAAGCCCCTTGCACAACACGCCGACCAAAGCAAGAGTGCAAGAGACTTGACCCACAACCGAAAAGGGAGCGGGTATATCCAGTATAGCCGCCCGCTCTCCTAAAATCAACAACAATTTACTGGAAGTAAAAGGAGCGCATACTATGAAAGAACTTACTAAGTATAGCCGCCTTGCTGGTTATCTGGAAAAACTCTATGACAAACTGAATTCCGATTTTTTCAACGGCGACTTTGACCGGCCTGTTATCACCATCCAGAGCACACCGAGGGCATACGGCCACTACAGCCTTATCCCTTACTGGAATGTGGATGGAACCGCCAAGCGGGAACTGAATATCGCTGCTGGGACGTTGAACAACCGACCCATTGAACATGTGATAGCTACACTCCTCCATGAAATGTGTCACCAGTACAACAACGAAATTGCCAACACTCAGGATTGCAGCCGTGGAGGAACATACCATAATAAATACTTCAAACGTACAGCGGAAGCCCACGGTCTGACGGTTACCCGCTCGGAAAAATACGGATGGAACATAACAAGCCCATCTGATGAACTTTTCGACTGGATATTGAACAACGATGTTCAAGAAATCAAACTCAATCGCAACGAGTATTATGGTATCCGCATTACAGGGGGCAACACTGCTGCTAATGGTGGAACAAACACACCGCCTGCTGCGCGCCCTAACCATAACCACCGCTATATCTGCCCAGTGTGTAAGAGTATTGCCAGAAGTGGCAAAACACTGAATCTTATCTGCGGTGACTGTATGGCCGCTATGGTGGAGGGTTGAACAATGGGAAAACTTATCGGATGTATTTTTATCGCCGCCATTGCTATGGCGTGTCCACCCTTGGCGCTTATCCTACTTTGTGCGCTTGGATGGTTTGATGCTTAATCAGAAGGGGGCGGGGAGTTATCCCCGCCCTTTCCTTTTGCCTATAGTCGCAAGGGGGCAACCCCCCTTTTTGAATTATCCGTTCAATTTGTAAAACGTGCTGCGCTTTATGCCAGTCTGTCGCATTGCTTCGACTGCTGTTATTTCCCCAGCTTCCCATTTGGCTATGACCTCATTCCAATTATCAGGTTTTTGTGCTTTAGGCCGACCAAAGCATTTACCCTTAGCTTTCGCTGCCGCGATTCCCTCCGCTTGCCGCTGGCGTATCGTTTCCCGTTCCTGCTGGGCAATAGAGGATAGGACTTCAACGAGGATGTTGTTCACCATGTCAAGCACCCATTCTTGCCCTGCTGGATATTCAATAAGCGTTGTAGGTAAATCCAATACTTTTAAGCGGATACCGTTTTCTTTGAAAAAATGCAATTCGTTTTTTATATCCATCTTGTTGCGGCTCAGACGGTCAAGGGATTTGATAACCAGCGTGTCCCCACGCCGTAATAGAGCAGTTTTAAGGGCTGTGTAGCCCGTCCGGTCTAAATCCTTGCCCGATTCCTTATCGGTGATAATATCCCGCTCCTGCGCCCCTAAAGCGGCAAAAGCAGCAAGCTGGCGGTCAAGATTCTGCTCCTTGCTGGACACTCGCGCATAGTAGTATGTTCTTTGTTCCATGAAAAGCGCCCCTTTCCTGTATCTGCTTATAGCATAACAGGCGGAGCGCAATCCGCACACTTCAAGTGTTCATAAAAGTTGTTCAATTTTGGGATATGTCCAGAAAAAGAAGAATCATAGATTACGGACACCTTACACGGATGATTCTCAACTGTCTGCAAAAGTGTGCTTTATAGGATATTTAGGTAACATTGCTATATATGATAGCTTTAATACTTGCAAGAACCTTTTGAGAGAAATCAACAGCAGACGTGTAATCTTTGCTTTTAGTGGATGTTTTTGATTTAATCAGCACAATTTCCTCTGTGGGGTATTGAATATCGGACTTGTAAATAGCAATTTTGTATGACATAACATGCGGTTTGGCTGTCATAACACCGACCAAAGCACCAGTATCACCAGTAAGGACACTGCCTACAATCGCACGCTTTATCCCACCGACTGTTTGACTATCAGACAGTACTTCACACCCGATAATCTCTGAAAAAGGGATTTCAATTCTTTCTCCGATTTTACCGAATATGTATACTTTTTTGTGTTCACCATCGACTATAAATCTGTAGGAAACACTATTCGACCAATCAATATTGTTGGTATAATTTTCGCTCTCATACCTGTACTCTACCGAAACTGTTATGTTATTTTTTGTAATATACTCAGCTTCTCTTTGCCGCTGTTCATTTTTCTGCTCTTTTATTTTTGGAGCATCAAAGGCAAAGTGGGCAACTAACCCGACGACAATTATCAGTATAACAAAAAACCAAATCATCACTTATACCCTCCATAATATTCCAAATTAGAATTAGTTACCTTGCATCCAATCGAGCAAGTTTTTCATCTCATTATAATGTGCATAACAATAGTATTCTTTGGCGCCTGTTATTCCATAAATCGAATAAGTTGCTTTTTCTCCGCATACTTCGCAATAATGCTTATTCGTTTGCGTCGCCTGTTCTGAGGCTTTTTGCAAACAGGACGCACACCATGTAGCATCTTCATCAATATAACAATTGCAGTCCATGCAACGGTTAGAATGAACTGTACAACAATTTGTATCCCCTGATGGCGCGGTATAATTTGTACATCTAGTGTGAGCGCATACTGTTGCAGATGTCCCATACTTGTTAGTAAAAGGCGCCGTGTTATTATCTTTGATATCATCGGTATTATTACAGGGCTATAACGGCCTTTTCCACCCGAACGACCCTCTGACACTTGGACAGCTTATAACGCTGCTTACACGCTTGGTAGAGGCAAAAGAAGCCACTATGCCCGATAAGATTCTCTACACGGAACACTGGGCATATCAGCATATCGTGACAGCCGTTGCCTATGGTTAGATTGAAAATGCAATGGAGGTTAACCCTGACCGCTTTGTCACAAGGGGAGAAGCGGTTGAATGGATAAACTCAATTTTTGAAAGTTGTCAGAACCCAGTCTATTAAGCGTATTAAAGTGGCGTACCAAAATCGTACCGCTTTTTTTGAAGTCCATTTTATCAAACTGCTTATCCTGCGAAATGTGGGATTATATAGACTATTTGGACAAGAAAAAACGGCTGAAATAACTCCCTATCTTGAGTGGGAATAAGCGTGAAGAGCGTGGAGTCATGGATTCCTCGCTCTTTTTCTTGGCGAATCAGGCGAACCTTTGTTCCAGAGCAGCTGGCAGCAGCGGCAGGAACAGGAGACCCAGCGTTCCGCTGACAGGGGCAGGTGGCAAAGAAGTAGACCTGTGAAAAGCCTTGTGATATACTGTTCTCAAACAAGAAACCCAAAACTCATGGAGCCACGAAGGCGATGATATGACAAAAGCAGTTATCATCGGCGGAGCAGGCCATATCGGAACGTATCTTGTCCCTCTGTTGGTCAATAACGGATTTGAGGTAGTTGTTATTTCCAGGGGGATGTCCAAACCCTATGTGGAAAATCCGGCATGGCAAAGGGTAAAAACCGTTCAACTGAACAGAGGCAGGGAGCCTGACTTTGCAAAAAGGATTGCGGATATACAGGCTGATGTGGTGGTTGACCTTATCAATTTTGATGTTTTAGAAACAAAAAAGATGGTAGCGGCGTTAAAAGGCACGGCCTGTCAGCACTATCTCTATTGTTCCTCTTGCTGGGCCAGAGGGTTTGCCGATGTGCTGCCATTGGAAAGCGGGACGGAGACTGGCACTCCCCTATGTGATTATGGGCGAGATAAGTTGGCCTCTGAGCGGTTTTTGAGACAGGAGTTTATTCAAAACAAATTTCCATCTACCTGTATTCGCCCTGGACAAATCTCTGGGGCGGGTTGGGATATCATTGGCCCGTGGGGGAATGTGTCAAAACGACCGTTTCAAATAATTGCAAATGGCGAGGAAATAAAACTGCCTAACTTTGGCATGGAGACAATTCACCATGTCCACGCTTTTGATGTCGCACAATGTTTTTATCAGGCTGTTACACACCGCGAAAACGCGCTGGGTGAGGTGTTTGAAGCCGCCAGTGGAGGTTCCATCACGCTCTATGGATATGCGAAAATGATGTACGAGTTTTTTTGGGCAAACGCCGAAGATCGGTTTTCTTCCCTGGAATGAATGGTGTGTCTACGAGGGCAATCCAGCCGAGTGTGAAAGCACTTACCTCCATATTGCACGGAACGGGACATATGACATTGAAAAAGAACAACGGCTTCTTGACTACCACCCCAGGTACAAAAACACGGAAACTATTTTATTAGCCGTAGAAAGTTATTTGAAAAGAGGGCTTATCAAAAGGCTTTAAGAGGGCGGCAGCAACCTCCAGCCGAGTCGTCGATAGTCGGCAGGAACGGCGTGCCTGGCGCGCTGCCGTTAGAATGGAAAGCCATTTTGCAGGCAGAAATGCTCCATATAAAAGCTGATAATAAAAACGGCAGCCTATTGAGATAGGCTGCCGTTTTTTGTTTCACGATCCGTTATGTAGATCAGGCTGTCCGATCAGAGGTATCGTCGCAAGCAACAGGGGCGGTGCTTTTCAAATGAATAATAGCGTTTTCCACCTGATGTTCCCGAATGCTGATTACTTTGACTATCATACAGCCGATTTCAAGATCAAATTGAGAGCCGTCCTGTGGAACGGTGCCAAGGGTTCCAAAAACCAAGCCGTTAAAGGTATCGTGGTCTTCATACGCAATGGGAATCCCCAACGCTTCTGACAAGTCTTCGAGGGAGGCACTGCCCTGTACCTGCCAGGTGGATGTATCAAGCTGGACGATGGGAGGAGACACTTGGGCTTCGGTTTCCTCGTCGCCGAGATCGCCAACCAGCTGTTCGATCAGATCATTGAGCGTAAGAATACCATCCAGGCCGCTGTATTCGTCCAACACAACGGCGAAGTTGTGATGGTTCTGACGCATGTTTCGGAATAAAACGTCCGCTTTTACACTATCAGGGACAAAATATGCCGGCTTTACCGCGTTTTTCAGGACAGAATCCCGACTTTTATCCTCTAACCGGAAATAATCCCTTGCGTCCAAAATGCCGATCACATCGTCGGCCGTCTCGCCGCAGACCGGATAGCGGGTATGGCGGCTGCCATAGATCGTTGCTTTCCATTCTTCCATGCTTTCTTCCAGCCACAGAAAAACCACATCGGTTCTGTGAGTTGCGATGTCGCCTGCTGTCAAGTCATCAAACTCGAATACATTTTGGATAAATTCCTTTTCCTCATGGTCGATCGCGCCTTTTTCACTGCCGACATCCACCATAATGCGGATGGACTCTTCGCTGACCTCCTCATCGTCTGCCTCCGGATCGATCCCCAGCAGCCGGAGGATTGCGTTGGTGGAGATGGTCAGCAGCCAAACGATAGGGGCAAAGAGCTTTGCGATCGCACTCATCATGGAGGCCATGCCAAGGGCAAGCGTTTCCGCTTTCCGCATGGCGACACGCTTGGGAACAAGCTCGCCGAAAATCAGGGTGACGTAGGAAAGGATGACCGTAATCACAATGACGGCGATGGTATCAAGCGTGGCGGCCGGTATCTGGATGCCTAAGGAAACCACCCAGCTGACTAAAACATCCGAAAAGTTTTCCGCCGCGAACGCGCTGCCCAAAAAGCCGGAAAGTGTGATGGCAACCTGTATCGTTGCCAAAAAGCGCGCCGGCTGATTGGTGAGGCGGGCGAGACGGATTGCCCGCTTGTCGCCGGCCTCGGCCAGTTTGGCGAGTTTATTATCGTTCATCGAAATGACCGCAATTTCCGCGCAGGCAAAAACCGCATTAAACGCAATCAAAACCAATTGAAGTAACAGCATCAATCCAATAGACTTTTCCAAGGTAATCCTCCTCGATGATGATTATTCTGAAATACTGTCCGGCCGCAGAAACGCACAGCTACAAAAGCAGGCACAGCAAATCCACCCTGCAAAAAGGGCGTAATGCTATGCCTGCTGATATGATTTCCTGAAAAATTACGTTTTGATCTGCGTCGCTACTGTCCGCGTTGTCCATGATGGCAGGGATACTCCTTTGTAAAATAGATTGGGTTCATTATACATAAAGCGCCTGACGCTGTCAATCCGGTTGCCATGGAATAAATAATTCTTTACGGATTCTTTATATGCGGTAAGCAGGGGAGGAAAGGGACACATTTTCCGTATATCTCTTGACAAATAAAATGTGGAATGATACGATAACACTGCAAGGGAGCTTCCGTTGGAGGCTGAGAGGAGGGGGTCCCCCTCGACCTTACCTGATTTGGATAATGCCAACGTAGGGATGCAGAGGAAAACGCCTGTTGTCACATGCTGTGAAACGTGTCGAATACATGAGAACATCCTGAGAGGGGTGTTCTTTTTGTTTTTTGGGGAGATATCAGTTCGTGTTAGGAGGATATTATGTTAAAAAAAGTACTTACGATTGCCGGTTCGGACTGTTCGGGCGGAGCCGGCGTCCAGGCTGATCTGAAAACAATGGCGGCGCACGGCGTATTCGGTATGAGCGTGATCGTTTCTGTGGTCGCGGAAAACACCGCGCGTGTGATCGATATTCAGGATATCAGCCCAAAGATGATTGAGGAGCAGATCGACGCTGTGTTCGAGGACATCGTGCCGGACGCGGTCAAGATCGGCATGCTTTCCTCGCCCGCCTGCATGAAAGCGGTAGCCGGAAAGCTGGAACAATACCGGCCGCAGCATGTGGTGATCGATCCAGTGATGTTCGCCAAAAACGGCGACCCGCTTATGGAGCCTGCCTCCGTCGGCACATTGATAAAATATGTGCTGCCGTATGCGGATCTGCTGACGCCGAATATTCCGGAAGCGCAGCATATTGCCGGCATGAAAATCAGCACGCCGGAGGATATGGAGGCGGCGGCACGCCTGATTTATGCCAAAGGCTGCAAAAACGTGCTGATCAAGGGTGGAAAAAACATGGCCGGTGCGGTGGACGTGCTTTTTGACGGGGAAAACGCGCGGCGCTATGAGATCGGGCAGATCGATACCAGGAACACACATGGAACAGGCTGCACGCTCTCCTCCGCGATCGCGTCGAATCTGGCGCTGGGGCATCCGGTGCCGGAAGCGGTGGAGCTTGCGAAATCCTATGTGACGGATGCGATCCGCCGGGCGCCCAGCCTGGGGCATGGCTGTGGTCCGCTGAACCACTTTTGCCGTATATTTCCGGAGGAGTGAACGATTATGAATAACAAATCCATCCGAAAGATTTGCTTCGCCGGCCTGCTCGTCGCGGTTGCTGTAATCGGAAGCCTGCTTGTCATTCCGGTATTCGGCGCGAAATGCTCTCCGGTGCAGCATATGGTCAATGTGACTGCGGCGGTCCTGCTCGGGCCGGGATATGCGCTGGGCATGGGTTTTGCCGCGGCGCTTATCCGCAACCTGCTGGGCCTGGGTACCCTGCTGGCGTTTCCCGGTTCGATGATTGGTGCGCTGCTGAGCGGCCTTGCCTACCGGCTTTTTCCCAAGCTTTCCGCCGCCTATGCCGGCGAGGTGTTTGGTACGGGCGTATTGGGCGCGATAGCGTCCTATCCGGTCGCCGCTCTGCTGATGGGCAATTCCACCGCAGCCCTGTTCACCTTCGTCCCCTCGTTTCTTGCTTCCACCGTCGTCGGCGCGGCGGTTTCCGTCCTTGTCCTGTCCGCCTTGAAGCGGACGCACGTTTTCAGCCAACTGGAGGGGTCCCTGCGGTGACAGAGTGTGTAACGCAGATTGTAGAGCGTACCCTGCAAAAACGGCCGATGGTCCATTCCATCACCAATAACGTCACGGTCAATGACTGCGCGAATATCATTCTCGCCGCAGGCGGATCGGCGATCATGGCGCAGGATGAACGCGAGGTGGCTGAGATCACCGCGCGCAGCGACGCGCTTTCCTTGAATATGGGCGCGCTGCGGGCGCAGGAAGCGATGCTGCTTGCCGCGCATGCCGCAAAGCGCAGAAAACGGCCGGTCATACTGGATCCCGTGGCTGCGGGGGCGAGCCGGCTGCGGGGCGAAATGTGTACCCGCCTGCTGGAGGCTGGGCTGGTTTCTGTGGTGCGCGGCAACGCGTCCGAGGTATGGGCGCTGATGACAGGCGCGCAGCGCACGCTTGGCGTGGAGGTGAACGCGCTTGACCAGGTGACCGAGCAGAACCTCAGCGAATCCGCGCGGCGTGTAAGCCTGTTCAGCCGGGAAACCGGCGCGGTTGTTTTGCTGAGCGGGGCGCTGGATATTGTTTCCGACGGAAAGCGTACCGCCGTGCTGCGCGGCGGCAGTGAGATGATGCGCCGTATCACGGGCGCAGGATGTATGCTGACTTCGCTGACCGCAGCATACTGCGGCGCGAATCCGGAAAATCTTTTTGAAGCCGCGGTTGCGGCGTCGGGGGTGATGAAAACCTGCGGGGAATTGGCGTACCGGCGTGTATGTGAAGAGATGGAGGGCACCGCTTCCTTTCGTACGCGCCTGATCGACGCGGTCAGCATGCTGACCGGAAGCGATCTTGCGGCAAGGCTCCGCGTACAAATTCTGTAAGCGAAATCAACAAGTGCTGCCGGCCAAACGCCGTCAGTCGGGAAAATTCATTGGGGGTACCACCTTGAAAAACAATTCAATAACCGAAAGACTGCTCGACGCATCCCGCCCGATCTGGGAGGGGTACTTATCCCACCCCTTTGTGCGGGGGATCGCGGACGGCAGCCTTGCTGTAGAAAAATTCCGTTTTTATCTGCTGCAGGACTATCTGTACCTGTTCGACTATGCCAAGGTGTTCGCACAGGGCGTGGTCAAATCGCATGAGCCTGAGGTGATGCGGACGTTCGCCTCCTATGTGGCGAGCATCCTGAATGGCGAGATGGAAATTCATCGGGGCTACATGCGCCGCATGGGCATTACCGAGGAGCAGGCCGAAACCGAAAAGCCGGCCTTGAGCAATCTCTCCTATACCGCTTACATGCGCGCTGTCGCGGCGGAGGAGGGACCGGCCGAGATCATGGCGGCTGTGCTGTCCTGCGCGCTCAGCTATGAATATATCGCAAAGTGGATCGTCCGGAATTATCCGGACGCCGAGCAACACGGCTTTTACGGCGAATGGGTGCGGGGCTATGCGAGCGAAAGCTACGCGGAGGAAAACCAGCGGCTGACTGCGCTGATGGAACAGCTTGCCGCAGGGTATCCGGAAAAGCGCCAGGCGCGCCTGACGGACATCTTTGTCGCCTGCTCGCGCTATGAGGCGATGTTCTGGGACATGGCCTGGAACGGAGCGATGTGAGCGATGCTGGAATTTCAAGAAGTTGTTTTCCAGTACGACAGCGAGGATTTCAATATTATCAACGGCTTGTCGTTTCAGATTGAAAAAGGAGAATTTGTTTCGGTGATCGGGCCGTCCGGCTGCGGCAAGTCCACGATTTTCCGGCTGGTGAGTCAGCTTCTGACGCGCAAGGCGGGGGAGATCCTGGTCGGTGGAGAGCGCATCGACGGGCGGCGCGGCTACTGCGGCTATATGCCGCAGCGCGATCTGCTGTTCCCATGGCGCACCGTGCGGGATAATCTGCGCCTGCCGATGGAGGTGCGCGGCGGCGTCAGCCGTGCGGAAATGGACCGCCGCGCGGAGGAGACGCTTGCGCATGTCGGTCTGTCCGGCTGGGGCGATAAACGGCCGGACGAGCTTTCCGGCGGGATGCGCCAGCGCGCGGCATTCGCGCGCACGCTGCTGACCGGCTCCGAGCTGCTGCTGTTGGACGAGCCTTTTTCCGCGCTGGATTTCCTGACCCGCATCACCATGCAGGAGTGGCTGCTCGATCAGTGGGAAAACGACCACAAGACCGTGCTGTTTATCACGCATGACGTGGAAGAGGCGATTTTTCTGTCCGGCCGCGTATTGGTGGTGGAGGAAACGCCGATCTGCCGCCTTGCCTCGTTCGAAGTCCCCGCGCCTTATCCGCGCACGCGCGCCTGTCTGACCGAGCCGAAAATGCTCGCCCTGCGGGAACGCCTGATCGGCATGCTCCGGCGGGAGGTGGCGGTATGAAGCGCTGGAATGCGAACCTGCCCGCGCTGGTGTTCCTGTTTGCTTTGCTGCTTGTGTGGCAGCTCGGCGCGACGGGGATGGATGCCGCATATATCCTGCCATCCCCCACACAGATACTGGTCCGCATGTGGGAGCTGCGGGGGCCGCTGCTGACCGCGCACCTGCCGGCGACGCTGCTGTGTACCGGCATTGGGCTGGCCATATCGGTCGTTCTCGGCCTGCTTCTCGCAGTACTGATGGATGCAAGTCCGGTGGCGGAAAAAATGCTGTATCCCCTGATCGTGGCTTCGCAGACCATCCCGACGACCGCGCTGGCGCCGCTGTTTGTCCTGTGGTTCGGCTATACGATCTGGAGCAAGGTGCTGGTCACCGTGCTGATCACATTTTTCCCAATCGCGATCACGGTGTTTGACGGCTTTCGCTCGGTCAAGACCGATATGGTGGATATGCTGCAAACGTTCGGCGCGGGGCAAAGAGAGATCTTTTTGAAGCTCAAGTTACCGGCCGCGCTGCCGTATTTCTTCTCCGCCATCAAAATGGCGATCCCGCTGTCCATCATCGGCGCGGCGATCGGGGAGTGGCTGGGCGCGCAGGCGGGGCTGGGGTATTTCAGCCGGCGCATGATGACGCAGCTTGACGGGGCGGGCGTGTTTGCCCCCATCGTGCTGCTCAGCGCGGTGGCGATGCTTGCAGTGGCGGCCGTATCCTGGATAGAGAAAAGGGTCGTCACCTGGCGCGGGAGCCTGTGAGCGGATGAACTTGCTGTAACAAAGGAAAGGAACGGAATGGATTGATGAAAAAAAGAGTGTTTGCCGCGATTGCGGCTTTGACAATGCTGCTGGGCGGCTGCGCCGGCGGACAGGCGGAAAATGCTCCGGATAACGGCGACGGGCTGCGCGAGCTGACGGTCGTACTCGATTGGTACCCGAACGCGCTGCACGCGTTCCTCTATCAGGCGGAAAAGGCGGGATATTTCGCGGAGGAAGGATTAACGGTCAATATCCAGCCGCCGGCCGGTGTCAATGACGCGATGAGCATGGTCGCGGCGGGCAAGGCGGATATCGGGCTGTACTACCAGCAGGACGTGATACAGGCGCGCGTCCAGCAGGATGTGCCGATCAAATCGATCGCCGCCGTCGTGCAGGCGCCGCTTAACATTGTCCTTTCGCTTAAAGATGAAAATATCACAAAGCCGGAGGATCTGGTCGGCAAAACGGTCGGCTATGCCGGTACCGAGCTGTCGGAAGCGCTGATCCGCAGCATTATGAAAAACAGCGGCGCGGATCCCTCGGATGTGACAATGGTGGACGTAGGTTTTGAACTGATGGCATCCATGACGACCGGCAACGTGGATGCAACGATCGGGTGCCTGGTCAACCATGAGGTGCCGCAGATGGAGAAGGAAGGCTTTGCGGTCAACTACTTCTTTCCGGACGATTTCGGCGTGCCGAAATATTACGAAGGGATCTTTTTGGCGAGCGATGAAATGATAGCAAACGAGCCGGAAGTGCTGGCAGGATTCCTGCGCGCCTGCGCAAAGGGCTTTGATGATTTCCAGAGCAATACGGACGAGGTGCTGCAGGTGCTGCTGGACAATCAGGACGAGGCGAATTTCGCGCTCGATCCAGAGGTGGAGAAGCAGTCCTGCGAAACGCTTCTTCCGCTGATGGAGACAGCGGACGCGCCTTTCCTCAGCCAGACCGAGGCGTGCTGGCAGGAGAACATCGATTGGATGTACGACGAAGGCCTGATTTCGGAAAAGCCGGATGTGTCAGAAGTCATGGCGTCGATCGAATTCTGAAATGAAAATAACCGCACAGCATGCAGCGTAAAAGCTGATGCTGTGCGGCTTGTTTTATGCATTCCGGTAGGGTAGGTAGTCTAAAAAGCGTTTGACCGCCAGGGAAACCGTTTTTTTATCCCGCAGCGCGAGGCCAATGTTGCGGTGAGCCGGAACGTCAAGTTCTTTCGCGACAATGCGGTAGGGGATGCGCTTTAGAATAAGCTGGGGCAGGATACTGACGCCGAGGCCGCTTTCCACCATGGACATGATCGCATAATCGTCCCAGGTCGTAAAGTGTATGGGGGGATGGAGGTCACAGCGCTTGAGAATTTCGGAAACCTCTGTGTTTGCTCCTTTTTCAAGCAGCAGAAACGGCTCGCTGCCAAAAGCGGAAACAGGGAAACGGCTGCAGTCCGCCAAAGGGTGCTGCACAGGGAGAACGGCAAGTAAAGGGTCCTGCTCTAAAAAGATGGTTTCCAGATCGGGATGCGCCGGCAGGCGCAGAAAGCCGCAGTCGACCCTGCCTTCCATGATCCAGGTTTCGATTTCCGTGTAATCGCCGAGCAGCAATTCATAATCGATATGGGGATAATCCTTTTGAAACGCACGGATGATGTTGGGCAGCCAGTGCGTTGCTACGCTGGAGAACGTGCCGATGCGGATCAGGCCGGACTGCAGGCCGTTCAATTCCTCCACCTGCATTTGCAGCTTGCGGTATTCCTCGCAGACGCGCTTCGCATACGGCAGGAGCGTGAGACCGTCTGACGTGAGGCGAACGCCGGCCCTCCCGCGTTCAAGCAGGGAGACGCGCCACTCGTTTTCCAGATCGCGGATCATGCGGCTGATACCGGACTGCGAATAGGAAAGCATCTCGGCAGCCTTGGTAAAGCTTCCGCATTCTACGGTTCGGATCAATGCGAGATATTTTTGAATATTCCCATCCATATGCCATGTCCCATCCTTTGCATCTGATTTTATCATGTTTTACATGAAAAACATTCGCTTTTGTAATTAATAAAAATATGGTACAGTATATTTGTTGAATATGCAAGGGAAAGAGGCAAAAAAATGTTTTATGTAAGCGAGATTCAAACCACGGCGCCTGCGGTTTACAAAACACCGCTTCAAAAAGCTGTTTATGAGACGCTGGAGCGGCTTCAGATTCCGTTTGAGCGCGTGGATACGGATGAGGCGGTCACCATGGAGGACTGCGCCAGTATCAACCGAAAGCTGCAAATGGATATGGTGAAAACCCTGTTCCTCTGCAACCGGCAGCAGACGTTGTTTTATTTGTTTGTCACGAAAGGGGATAAGGCGTTCCGGTCCGGAGCCTTCAGCAAAGCGTTGGAGATTGCGCGCGTTTCGTTTGCGCCTGCGGAGAGTCTTTTGGCGATGCTGGGGACAAAGGTCGGGGCGGCGACGGTATTCAGCGCTTTGCTGGACCGGCAGAACCAGGTGCAGATCGTCTTCGATCGGGAGGTGGAGGAAGCGGCATGGTATGGGTGCAGCGATGGAACCACGACCGGCTATATGAAAATACGGACAGCGGATATTATGAAAAAATTTCTTCCGTTCGTCAACCATGCGGCAATCGTGATCGGGGTGTGAAAATGGGATTATATCAGAACAGGATTGTTGTAAAGGTAGGGACATCGACGCTGACGAACGAATGGGGAAAAAGCGACTTCCGTTCTTTCGACCGGCTGGCCTGCGTGCTTTCCGACGTGCAGAATATGGGGTATGAGGTCATACTGGTTTCTTCCGGCGCGATTGCGGTAGGGAAAAACAAGCTCAACCTGCAGGCCGCAGAGAGCATGCGGCACAAGCAGGCCGCCGCAGCGGTAGGACAGTGCAGCATCATGTTTCTGTACGATAAATTTTTTGGGGATTACGATAAAACGATTGCCCAGATTTTGCTGAATGCGGACGATATGGAGCAGGAGGAGAAAAAGGAAAACCTGATCCATACCTTTGATACCCTGCTGGAGCTGGGATCATTCCGGTCGTCAATGAAAATGATTCGGTCAGCTATACGGAAATAGAGTCGGACGAAAAGCTGTTCGGAGACAACGATATGCTTTCCGCCATTGTCGCGGTCCTGTGTCGGGCCGGAAAGCTGGTGATCCTCTCGGATATCGACGGATTGTACGACAGCGATCCCTGTCTCCATCCAAACGCAAAGCTGCTCAGCCGGATAGAATGCATAGACGAAAGCACATATGCACTGGCAGGCGGCGCAGGCTCGCGGCGGGGGACAGGAGGGATGCGCACCAAATTAAAGGCCGCGGAGCTGGCGGTCTCCCAGGGGATCGATACGACTATTGCCAATGGCAGGCATCCGGACGCGATCTATGAAATCATCAGAGGCGGCGTTTCGGGAACGCTGTTCCCGGGAAAGCTGTGAATCGGCGTTAAGGCGGGAATCTCTTAAAATAAAGTAAATTTTGCGGCAATAGTCTTGACTTCATCAAAGGATAGTGCTTATATAGAGATACTTATATTGTGTAAGCGGGGTTCAAGGCGTTGAATTTGAATAGAGACAATATCCTGAAAATCATGGGGCTGATCCTGTTTACGGTGCTCCTCTATGCCGGACTGCAGAACACAAAGCTGTTTGCCGATGCGCTGCGCTATCTGTTCGGACTTATGGCGCCGTTTGTGATCGGCGGCTGTATTGCGTTTGTACTGAATGTGCCGATGCGCTTTTTTGAAACCAGGCTGTTCTCCCGCCTTAAGCCGGCGAAAGGGAAAAAGCTCGGCAAGGCGAAGCGCATTTTCAGCCTGATCCTTACGCTTGTTGTGGTCGGCGGCGTGATTGCCATTATGCTGTTCCTGATCGTGCCGGAGCTGTATCAGTCCTTTTCCGCGATCGGCAGGGAAATGTCCTATGCCCGCGTGCGCATCCCGCAGCTTTTGGACGAAGCAACCGCGCTTTTGCCGATGTTTGAAAGCGAAATTGCTTCAATCAAGGACAGCTTCCTCAATGTGGACTGGAAAGCAATCGGCTCCATGCTGATGGAATTTTTCCGGAACGGGAATATCCTGAGCAATACGGTCAACATTGCGACCTCGGTGGTCAGCGGCTTTGCCAACGCCATCATCGGCATTGTTTTCGCCATATATATTTTGCTGCAGAAGGAAAACCTTGGGCGGCAGTTCCGGCGCCTGTTTTATGCGTTCCTGCCGGAAAAGCAGGTTGACCGCTTCCTCATGGTCTGCGGCCTGACCTCTTCTTCCTTTAACAGCTTCCTGTCCGGACAATGCCTGGAAGCTTTTATCCTGGGGATGATGTTTTTCGTCGGCATGTCGGTTTTCCAGATGCCGTATGCGTTGGTTATCGCGGTCCTGATCGGCATTACGGCGTTAATTCCGATTTTCGGCGCGTTTATCGGCTGCATTGTCGGCGCTTTTCTGATTTTGATTGTCAGCCCGATAAAAGCGCTGTGGTTTATCGTTCTGTTTTTGGTGCTGCAGCAGATCGAGGGGAACGTGATTTATCCCCGTGTGGTGGGCGGTTCGGTGGGGCTGCCTTCCATCTGGGTGTTGGCGGCGGTAACGCTGGGCGCGAGTCTGGGCGGTGTGCTGGGCATTTTGTTTGCCATTCCGGTATTCTCCGTCATATACACCCTGCTGCGGACGGTTGTCCGCGCCCGTATCAGGGAACGCGGGATTGCGGAGGATAAAATCAAATAACTTTGGAAAAGAGTCCAAAAGGGTCCGTATCGCTTGATACGGACCCTTTTGGGTTTCTTTGTACTTATCGCTTTTTACCAGATCGCCACGCGGTCCTCGGGCGCAATCCACATACCGTCGCCCTCGGTGATGCCGAAGGTGGTGTAGAATGCGTCAAGCGTTTGCAGCACGCGGTTGGCGCGCAGCTTATCCGGTGCGTGTACGTCGACTGTCGTATAATACGCAGCGGTCTCGCGCGGCATGGTGGAGCACCAGGTGTTCGCCATGGCGCGGAACATGGCTTCCAGATCGGGATTGGTCTCGCGCTGGGCGGCTTCCAGAATGCACTGCGCCGCACCGAGGTCGGCGATGTTCTCCGAAAGGGTGAGCGCGCCGCTGCAGGTGATGCCGGGCGCGGCTTCCACGCCGTCATAGAAAGCGGTCACTTCATCGCAGAGCTGTTGGAAAGCGGCGTAGTCCTCCGCCGTCCACCAGTCAGCGGCGTTGCCGTTTTTGTCGTACTTGGCGCCGTTGTTGTCAAAGGCGTGTGTGATCTCGTGCGCGATGACGTAGCCGATGCCGCCGAGGTTCTCCTCGCGCGAGGCGTTCACGTCGTACAGCGGAGCCTGCAGGATGCCCGCGGGGAACACGATTTCATTGCTGGAGGGTACATAGCAGGCGTTGACCGTATAAGCCGCCATCGGCCACAGGTCCTTGTTGACTGGCTGGCCCTGCCACTCGATCAGCATTTGCTGCTGCGCTTTCATCATGGTGATGACATTATCGAAGTAGCTGCCGCCCTCGTCCGCGGTTTTGAGCGTCACGCCCTTGAAATAGTCGTTCCACTTGCCCTCGTCCGGATAGCCGACCTTGACGCCCAGCGCGCCCAGCTTTTCGATCGCTTTCGTCTTGGTCGCGTCGCTCATCCAGTCGAGCGAGCGGATGCGGTCCTCGTAGATATCAATGAAGTCGTACACCATATCCTCCACGTCGGCCTTGGCTTCCTCGGAGAAGTATTCCGCAGCGTACAGGCGGCCCAGCTCGTCGGACAAATACTGCTGGACAAGCTGGGTGGCCATGGCTTCGTCGCTCAGCGTGCCGGAGATGCCGAGGAAGGCTTCCTGATAGGCGTCGGAGGCGGCCTGGAAATCCTGGCTGAGCATGCCGCCGTAGCCTGCAAGGATGGTCAGGCGCAGATAGGCTTTCAAGTCGGCCAGGTGCTCCTCGGTGAAATATTTGGGCGAGGCTTCGAGCAGGCCGACGTCGGAAACGACGATCTGGTCGTCCGAGCGGGCCAGGCCGGACTGCGCGTAGATATCGTCCAGGTCGAGCGTGGGATAGAGCGCCTTCAGCTCATCCATGGTGTAGACGTTGTAGGTCTTGTCCACGTTGCCGTAGTCCTGCCGGTCGAGCGCGTGTGAGGACAGTTCCTTTTCCATTTCCCAAATGCGCTGCGCGTCCGCCGCGGCGCTCGCTTCGTCTGCGCCGCCGATTTCAAACAGCGTTTGGATATAGGTCAGGTACGCGTCCTTCTGGCTCCCGCCGTTGGCATATACGTCCTTGCTCAGCGAGGGGGAGAAGGCGGCAAAGCCGACCGTGTAGCGGGTGGAGTCCTTCGCGTCCGCCGACAGGGTGAAGCCAACCAGCGCGTTGCCCGCCAGATCCTCCGCGATCTGCTTTTTGACCGCCATCACCTCGTCCACGCTCTGCGCGGCTTCGGCTGCTTCCAGATAGGGACGGATCGGCTCGATGCCCGCTGTATTGCGCGCGTCCCAATCGAGGATATTGGTATACAGCGCGGCGATGCGCTGCGCGTCCTCGCCCACGGGGTTCGCGACCGTGCGCTCGATCAGATTGTTGAGCGGCTCGGTGTCGTACATCTTTTCATACAGCGTGCCGGTGGAGGACTGGCCTGCCGGAATGACCGAGCTGTCCAGCCAGTCCTTGTTGACCGAAGCGTAGAAATCGTCCTTCAGGTTGGAGCCGAACAGGGTATAGGTACGGTGGATGAATTTGTCGAGCTGTTCCATGGTGACGTTCTCATCCGGCGAAAAGGTCGTGGACGAGGTGCCGGCAACAATGCCGGCGGCGAACACGTCCGCCAGCTCCTCCTGCGCCCAGGCGGGTACGTCGGTGAAGTTGGATGCCGGATAACCCTTGCGGGCGTTGTCGCCCTGCGGGGCGGGCAGGCCGCCGAACGCGCGCTGCAGCATGACGAGCGCCTCTGCGCGGGTGACGGGGTCGTTTTCCCGCAGGTTTCCGTCTGGGTCTCCGTGCATCACGTCCGCAGCGGTCACGCCGGGGTTGTAGTCGTCCGCCGCGGCGACGAGCGCGGCGCAGACTGCACCACGGGCAGCGGGAATCTCGCTGTCCGCTGCGAGCGCGGCGGGAAGCGAGGCCAACAGAGCGGCGGCTGCCAGGGCGGATGCAAGGATTTGTTTTGCTTTCATAAGCGGTTCTCTCCTAACCATATTATTAAAATAATGCAATTATACAATGCAGCATTTGCCTTGTCAAGTGCCATATTGTATATGTATTATATATACAAAATAACACAATAGATAAACCCTGTCAAGCGGCTTTTCCACAAAAGCAGGAGGCGCGCATTAAGATTGCGTAAATGTGAAAAAAAGAAATAGAAAATTGTTTACATTATCTAAATGTAATGGTAAAATAAATCAAACAGCAGTCAAGCTGCTGTAGTAAAAGGAGGCAGAAAGATGAAAACCAAACTTAGGATTGTGCTGGCGTCCGTGCTGGTAGCAGCGGGTCTTGCGATGACCGCAGGCGCCGCAAGCTACGACAACTGTGCTGATCAGCTCAAGGATTTGGGCCTGTTCCAGGGTACGGAGGACGGTTTTGAGCTTGACCGCGCACCGACCCGCGGCGAGGCTGCAACCATGCTGGTGCGCCTGCTCGGCAAGGAAGCGGAAGCGAAAGAGCTTACTTATGAGGCTCCGTTTACCGACCTGGATGACTGGCAGAAGCCGTACGTCCAGTATCTGTATGATAACAAGCTGACCAACGGCGCGACCGAAACGACCTTTGAGCCGGAAGAGGCCTGCTCCGCGCAGATGTACACGACGTTCCTGCTCCGCGCGCTCGGTTACAGCGATGCGGCAGAGGGCGATTTCACCTATGACGCTGCGGTCGATTTCGGCGAGTCTATCGGCCTGGTCGACTATGCCAACTGCAATGAGAGCGCATTCCTGCGCGACCATGTGGCGGCGATGAGCCTGACCGCGCTGAACACCGACGTGAAGGGCGAGACCGAGACCAAGCTGCTGGAGAAGCTGGTAGCGGATGGCGCTGTAGACGAGGCTAAGGCGGAAAGCCTGCTGACGTTCTTTGACAATTACGACGCGTATGTGGAAGCGTCCGCCGCTATGGGCGATGCGACCCAGATGGATGTTTCCGCTGATGTTTCCGCCAGCGTTGCGCTCGGCGATCAGCAGGTCATGAGCCTGTCCATGCCGATGGAAATCAAGGCGGACATGGATATGGAGAATCTGGATCAGTCCAAGATGTCCATTACAGGTACGGCGGAAGTAACGATCGATGAGTCCCTGGTGGAAGAGGGTGCGGATACGTCGGTTGCAATGCCGATCGAGTACTACTACACGGACGGCGTTTACTACATGAATATGGGCGACCAGAAGGTTAAGATGGAGATGTCCCTGGAGGATGCCATGTCCCAGTTCGGCGACCTGACGGACCTTCAGAACAGCGAGCCGATCTGCCTGATCGAGTCGATCACGAAGTCCGGCAGCACGATGACGGTCACCTACTCCGCGGCTGGCATGAGCGGCCTGGTGGATTCCGTTCTGAGCTCCATGGATATGGATGCTGCGGCGGAAGGCGTAACGGTCGATATCGGCGAGGTTACTTCCAGCGCAGCGGTTTCCGGTGGCAAGATCAGCGGCATGGATATGACTGCGAAGGTCACCATGACGATCGAAGGCCAGACCATGACCATGGATATGAACATGAAGTACGACATCAATTCGGTTGAAAATGTAACGATCACGTTCCCGAGCGATCTGGACAGCTACACTGACCTGATCGGCGGCGCGGACGAGGCTGCTGCATAACAGAAAACGATGTGGAATGAAAAAGCGGAACGGCTTTAGCCGTTCCGCTTTTTTAATCGCCCAGCTCGTCGATCAGCTCTTTCATTTTTTGCGCGGAGGACTGGAGCTGGAACAGCTCGTCCTGCGACAGCGGGATGTCGAGCACGGATTCCGCGCCGTTCCTGCCCACAACGGCGGGCAGACCGAGACAGATGCCATCCACACCATAATGGCCGGAAATCATGGAGGATACAGGAAGAACCGAGTGCTCGTCCCGCACAATCGCCTCCGCGATGCGCCGGACCGCCATACCGATGCCGTAGTAAGTCGCGCCCTTGCCCTCGATAATGGAATAGGCGGCGTCACGCACGTTTTCGTAGATGCGCTGCATCGCCCCGAATGAATCGTCCTTTCCGGTGATGCGGCAGTAATCCGCAAGATCGACGCCCGAGATATTGGCGCTTGACCAAACGGCAAGCTCGCTGTCGCCGTGCTCGCCGATGATAAAGGCATGGACGTTGCGGCTGTCCACATTGAGATGCTGACCGACCAGGTATTTGAGCCGCGCGGTATCGAGAACGGTTCCTGAACCGATGACCCGACCGGTGGGCAGGCCGGACATCTTCTGTGCCATATAGGTCAGCACATCGACCGGATTGGATACGATCAGCAGTACGGCGGACTGGTTGACCGCCATCAGATGCTCGATGATTGAGGACATGATGACACGGTTGCGGCCAAGCAGCTCGATACGCGTTTCGCCCGGCTTCTGGTTTGCGCCGGCGGCAATGACGACGAGCCCGCACTCCGCAAGGTCGCCATAGTCGCCGGCACGGACAAAGCACGGCTTTGCAAAGGAAATGCCGTGGTTGATATCCGCAGCCTCGCCTTCCGCCTTTTTGCGGTTCATATCGACAAGTACGACTTCAGAGAATAAGCCGGAGGTGGCCAATGTAAACGCGCTGGTCGCACCGACAAAGCCGACGCCGATCACGCCGCATTTTTGTATACTGGTCATTGAAGAACACTTCCTTTCCATTTCCCGCATAGTATGCCCGCTTTCCCTTGGAAAACATGCGAAGCTGTGATATAATGAAAAAACAAATCATCACAAATTTGGAATTTTGAAACGATGGGAGACAATGCGAATGAATAGATGGACGCGTATGCTTTGCGCGGGCGCGGCGCTGACCGCAGCCCTGACGGTTTCGGCCTTTGCCGCGGATTTTACCGAATGTGCGGAGCATTTGGACAATATGGGCCTGTTCAGGGGAACCGAGCAGGGATATGAACTGGACCGCGCGCCGACCCGCGCTGAAGCGGCCGCGATGCTGGTCCGGCTGCTGGGGAAAGAGGAAGAAGCCGGCCGGCTGGCGTATGACGCGCCGTTTACCGACCTGCAGGAGTGGGAAAAGCCCTATGTGCAGTATCTGTATGAAAACGGCCTGACGACCGGCGCGACCGAAACGACATTCGAACCGGAGGAACGATGTACCGCGCAAATGTACGCGGCGTTTTTGCTGCGCGCGCTGGGCTATACAGAAGCAGACGGGGATTTTACTTACGCGGATTCGTCCCGCTTTGCCAGTCGGATCGGGCTGTACGATCCGGTAACTGTAAATGAAGCGGATTTCCTGCGCGACCATGTTGCGGCGGCAAGCTATACGGCGCTTTCGATATCTCCGAAGGGGACGGATGATACGCTGCTGGCGCGGCTGGCCGCAGCTGGCGCGGTAGAGGAGCAGGCGGCGGCGCTGTATCAGGAATTATTCCAGACCTATAACCGTTATCTGGATGCGACCAGTAAAATGGATGAATTGACGGCGTTGTCCGTCGGTCAGGAGCTGCGCGTGGACGCGGGTACCTTTGTAATGACCTGCGAGGAGCAGACCGCGATCGATTTGGGCGTGCCGGCGATGCTCACAAACCGCACCGTCACCCTGTCCGCAGAGCAGGCCGGAGAAAAAACATTTACTGCCGAAAGTTATACGGCGGATGGCTTCCGCTATTTGCGGCAGGACGGGACAAAATCGCGGCGCGCCTTGACGGATGGGCAGATGCAGCTTGCGTTTGAAGGCTATGCGCGCGTCCCTGTGGCATTGATCGATTCTGTTTCTGTATCTGGCCAAAGCTATACCATTGGATATAATCAAGCGGGGCTGGCGCGGTTGGACAGTGTGCTGGAAGCCGCACAGTCGGCGGTGGGTGCGCTGGGCGATCTGGAAATCGAAGGGCTTACTGTCGTGCAGGAAGCCTCGGATGGTTTGATTCAGGCACAGGAGGTCCGGTTTGGCTTTGCGGCGGACGGCATATCCGGCCAGGTGGAGAGCCGCATGACGCTGCAGGGAGTTGACGATCAGGTCACAGTTTCCGCGCCGGCAAACTTGGAGCAATACCCCTTGGTAAAATAACAGGGCAGACCTGTAAAGGGAACAAAAGAGAACAAGGCGTCGTCCAAATAGAAAAGGAGGGAGCTACATGAAAAGGAAGTTTTTGTCCGGTATGCTGGCGGCCGCACTGCTGTTTGTCGGCTCGTTTTCAGCAGGGGCTATGGGTGCGGAGGAGGTGAGCGTGCCAAACAAGCAGCTGCCTGCGCTGCAGCAATCGCCGGCAGGAGAGTATGCGACCGTTCTTGAAATGCAGGCCAAATCCGGCATGGAGTCGGTCATGACGGTCAAAACCGATAGGTATGACCGGTTGGTGGTGCGCTTTTCCAATACCCTGCTCATGGACACCAAAACAGGTGCTCCGGTTTCGGAAACCGATATCGCAGCGGGCGACAAGGTATTCGTCTATTATGCGGACTATGTGATGGAAACCGAACCGCCGCAGACCGACGCGGTGGCGGTGCTGGTCAACCTGGAGGATGGACATGCGCCGGCGCGCCTGCTCACTGCGGAAGCCATCCAGCATCCCACAGAGGAGGATGGAAGCGTTACCATCCTGACGGATAACGGAGGGTTGCTGCTTACCGTGCAGAAAGATACGGATATTCGGCCGTTAGGCACCAAAAATATCGTTTCAGCCGATGATATCCATATGGGGACGCGGTTTTTCGCCTGGTACGATCAGGTGGCGCTGTCCGAGCCGGGGCAGGCGGCTGCGACGCGTATTGTCATCCCCGCACAGCAGGGCAGCCGCTTTGCAATCGTCGTGGAGGGGGACATGGTGCTTCCGCTTGATGGGCGTGTGGAGCAGGGTATCTTGATGATACCCGTGCGCGCGGCGGCAGAGGCGTTGGGCTATACGGTGGTCTGGAATAGCGAAAACGAAAGCATATCCCTGAAAAAAGGGGAGCGGGAAACGCTGTTGGTATTGGGAAAGGACCGATATGCCGCGGATATCCGCATGAGCGCGGTCACGGCGCTTGGTGCAGCGCCCTACGAGGTGGATGGCGTTAGCTGGGCGCCTGCGGAATTCTTTTCCCTGTTGGGCGAGCCGGTCACTTTGCGTGCGGGCGAGCTGCATCTGGGTACCGTGGGCAATAACCAGTTGCCCGCGCCAAACTGAAACCGTGGAGAAAAACGGTAAGAGAAAACAAAAAGGACCTGCATAAATGCAGGTCCTTTTTCAATAGGCAGTTATTTTTTGTTTTTAATGTATTCATCCATCGCGGCAGCAGCGCGCTTGCCCGCGCCCATAGCGAGGATAACGGTGGCCGCGCCGGTGACAGCGTCGCCGCCGGCAAACACTCCGTCCTTGGAGGTGATGCCGTGTTCTTCATCCG
>NZ_BAAGGY010000030.1:0-31290 GCF_054658635.1 Agathobaculum sp. TL06 | reverse complement strand
AAATTATATCAGGCCACGCAGGCGGGGATTCGGGCAAGCATCGCCCTGCTGGCGGAGCAGAACTACGAACGGCTGCTGGAACAGGAGCAGCTTGCCATCGGCTGGGGGGAGGTGAACGGCCGGTGAAATCGACAAACGCCCTCCCTGAGCGGCCCAAGCCCTGCAAGGGAATAACGATAATCAGATAAGGAGATCGAGAAGATGAAACAACGATTCAAGCGGCCGTTGGCGCTTTTGCTGACCGTTGCAATGCTGCTGGGGATGCTCCCCGCTGCCTTTGCCGCAGGCGGCGAGGACCAGCCGCCCGCCGACAGCGGCGACCCGTCCTTCGGCGCCAGTCTGCTGACCGGAGAGGAACCCTATTTCGGCACACTGACCCTCACCGGCTTCAACGAGGCCGTCAGCAATGCGGCCTATTCATCCGTGACCAAAGACCTGCTTAAATTGGAAGCGGATACGCCTTTGAAATGGCATTTGGGAAGCACCGGCACCCGTTATCCGGCCACCATGAGCCTCAACGCAGGCTCGGGCGAAGTGCAAGACGGCGCTGACCGCACCCTGACCATTGAACTGAAAAAGGGGCTGGAGTTTGTGTCCTACCCCAAGGGCGACACTTTGCCTGCGGGCGTGACCTTAACAGAGGAACCCGCCGAAGATGAAACCATCAAAAATCAATATGGCTATTCCTCTGTGTACGGCAAATTGGTTTATGCGTTGTCCGACAGAGCGGATGTCAACGGCTTTAGGCTGGACAATATCATCATCCAGCCCACCCGCGCGTTTTTTGACGAGAGCGAGACCGGCATGGAGATCGAGGACGCCCTGCAAGTCACCTACACGGCAGACTATGGGGATGAAAGCAAGAATGTCTCCGAAACCAAATCCTTTGATGTGGAATTGTGGGGTGGCTTGACGCCATACGTTGTACAGACATATGGCGGTGCCTACTCATATGTGCTTGCGCAGGGAGGAAACGCAGAAAATCGTCTGTGCCTGTGGTCTACTCAAAATGCTCTGAACGGACAGTTGATTAAAAGCATTACTTATACTATTGAAGCGGACGAGGAACTGATATTTTCAAATCCGACTATTTCAGCGACAAATGGGACAAAACCGGTCACAATGAAGGAAACTACAGGTTCAGACGGGAAAAAGACCGTTGTTTTTTCCTCGTCTGACCTGCAGATTGGCAGTACAGCCCTTACTGTTGGAGAGAGATTTGTTACATATGCTTTGGATTTTCGATATCAGGTAGGTGTAGATGATAATATAGCCCCAGGACAATATACCTACAAGGTTACCTCCGCTGCAGTTACATTGGAATCAGATAAAATTGTAACATTTGCTGGTGATAAAAGCAGAACAGTAACTTTTACCGTTCAGGACAAGGTGGATGGCGGCAGTGATGACAATTTCAAAGTTCAGGATATCACCACTCAGCGCGCCAACACCAACCAGGCCGGTATCAATATGTCCATGAGCGGTCTGGTTTGGGAAAACATTGGTGTGAATACCACCCTGCCCAAAAACGTGGAGATCCAGTTTGATGACGATGCGGTAATTAATGTCGTAATGTTGCTCAATAATAGCGGAATCACCGACAATACAGTAGCAGCAACTTTGCGAATGGCAGACGGCTCCCTAAAAGCTGTTTCTAAAAGCAGGGATGACTTTACGGACCCGACCCGAATCACCCTTGCGGAATTCGGGGAAACAGGCGCGGTCAGCATCCAGTCATTAACCGCACAGGTTGGTCGATTTGCTGCGTCGTCAACACCAATTTCTACATTTGCATGGTCAGTAAACAACTCGGTATTACGTTCTGCATCGTATTTTTCTTCTTACGGACGTTTTGCCGATGCGGAAACAACATCCACCAAAACAACTTATACCATCTGGACCATTGGGTACGAAAAAAATGAAGATGGCTCCAATACCAAAACTGCCGACTGCATCATCAATGCGGCGAACGAATCCGAGGTTCAATTTTCTACCTCATACACAATGCATCAATCTTTCCCAAGTACTTTGCAAAACGGTGATACCCTTGGTATGAACGTAACGTTTGGTCAGCATAGTAGTGGCGCGTATAATTCCGCGCCGCTGGTCCAGCCCGTGCTTTACCTCCGTCAGCCTAAGGGCATGACGTTCAGCCGGACCAGTCTGCGGCTCTATGACCGTGTGAACGGAAGCAGCAGCACAGAAACACAGATTAACCCTGTATCCATCACCGACGTCACCAGCAACTGCGATGTGAACGATGGCAGCAGGATCTGGCAGATCGTCCTGCCGGAAGATTATATTTTAGGCTATTACGATGAAAACATGTCCTATCACAGTCTGCGGATTCAATATGATCTCACCGTTCTTCCCAACGCGGCCAGCGCGTCCATTGACAGAGCCAGCATGATCTTCCTGACGGATCAAAGTGGCGTTAAATCAACTTTCAGTGAGGCCGTACATGCCCCCGATATCTATAACGTAACCGGAAAAGGCACCAGTACGCAACTGTGCGGCCTGTCGCCTCAGATCTGCACATTAAAAGGCAGCGACCAGATCAGCATGGGCAGCGCCATCAAGACCGATCTGGACGACAGCTACTTCAACTATGTGGAGAACGATACCAGCACCATCGCCTCCTTTGCCGCCGGCCAGACCGGAAGCATCCAGCTCAACGTGGTCAACAACGGCTCCACAGCGGCAACCGATGCTGTGTTCTATATCCCCCTGCCGAAGTCCGGCGCCGGCTACTCCGCGCTTTTCGGCGGCGGGGACGCCGGCACCCTGAACCTGTACCTGACGATGCAGGACGGAGAATATTTTGCCAGCACGGGGACCGCGCCGTCCGTCAGCTACGCCAAGGTGACAGGCTATGACGACGAAAGCGGCCTGCCGCTTGCCAACACGGGTTGGGGCGCGGGCTATTCCGACGACTGCAACATGATCCGTGTGGAGTATAAGGACGGCATCCAGCCCGGCAGCGAAAGCACCCTGACTTTCTATGTCAAAACCAGTGACAGTGCGGACGACAGCGGAAAGATCAGCGTGTTCTATCCCGTGGTGGACTGCACCTACGGCAGCGTCACCCAGCGGGGCGCTCAGGCCCCCATCGCCATCCAGTGCTGGAACGGCGAGGTCAGCGGCACCGTCTTTGACGACGCGGATCGGGACGGCGTGCAGGACGCGGGCGAGGGCGGGCTTGCCGGCATCAGCGTAGAGGTGAAGCCGGAAAACGCCCCCTCCAAGTTCGCCACCACCGGAGCGGATGGCACCTATAAGGTCACCGGCGTGCGCACGGACGGGCCTGTGACCGTCACCATCCGAGACACGACGCACACCTTCAGCTCCACCTTTGGCGCGGAGGCCCGGCAGTATTCCAAGCCGGTCGAGAATCCTCCGAGCGACGGCTCGGCCTATTCCGTTGTGACCGTGGTGGAGGGTACGCCCAGCAGCGCCGCCTATACCTATGCCGCGAACACCACCTCCGCTGTCGTGTCCGCGGGTCTCATCAAGCCCTACGAGGTCACGTTCAACGGCACGGGCAACACCACCGTCAACCCGTCCGTCATTTACCGGTTCCCCGGTGAAACCGTGGGCGAGCACAACCAGAAAGTGTCGGTCAGCACCGGCGCCGGCGAGAGCTTCCAAGACCAGTGGTATATGAGCGTCGGCGGTGCCGAGGCCAAAACGGTGGAGGACAGCGCCCTGCTGGCTACCGAGATCACCGGCGATACCACGTTTGCTCCCGTCATTGAGAGTGAGGTCAACGCCGTGTACTTCATGGTGTGGGACAAAGATGCAGAGAAAATGGTTCCGCTGTCCTATGAGGTGGAGTACAACAAGACACTGGCCGATAAAATCGGCACATTCCCGAGTTTGACCAACCATCAGAAACCCGGCCATACCCTGACCGCCTGGAATGTTGGCGGGGTGGGCTTGGAGTTCATCAACAATGACCTCACGGGCCAGAGCGAAATCCTGAACAAGAGAGTCACCGGCATGACGGTCTATGTTGCGGTCTACACCGAAAAGTCCGACATCAAGGTGACGCTTGACCTCAACTATGAGGGTGCGGCGGAGGCAACAGTGCTGGAAAACCAGACTTACGGCGCTACCATCGAATACACGCCTCCCACCCGCGAGGGCTACACCTTCCAGGGCTGGTCTGCGGAGCGGGGAGCCGCTACAGGCAGCATGTCCCTGACCTGTCCGACGGAGGACACCACCTACTACGCCGTGTGGAAGCCCGGCACCGTCCGCCTGACCCTGATGGAAAACGGCGGCACATGGACCGCGGATGCCTATAAAAACGGCTATATCGACGGCACCGTAGGCAAGAAAGTCACCCTGCCCACCGATACGGATATCACCCGCGAGGGCTATGAGTTTAAGGGCTGGTACGTCCAGGGGGACGCGGAGCAGACGCTCCTGAACGATGACTACAAGTTCCCCGCCACGGCCACCACCCTGATCGCCAAGTGGGAGCCCAAACAGGAGAGCATCACCTTTGACTACGGCGACGGAAGCGGGATTACCCCGCAGACAGTCACGGTCAGCGGCGCGCATGGTACTGCCGTGGGCAACGACGAAGCGGAAAATCTCTTAAATGTCACTCGGACCGGCTGGTCCCTGACCGGCTGGAAGAACGAGGCAACAGGTATCGTCACCCCCGCGGCCAACACAGGCAGTATCCTTATCGAAGAGGGGCAGAAGTACATCGCGCAGTGGGCGCAGGGCCAGTCCAAACTGCGCTTTGATGCAGGGAAAAACG
Source organism: Agathobaculum sp. TL06 (assembly GCF_054658635.1). Lineage (NCBI taxonomy): Bacteria > Bacillati > Bacillota > Clostridia > Eubacteriales > Butyricicoccaceae > Agathobaculum > Agathobaculum sp. TL06. The sequence continues at coordinate 26,519 of NZ_BAAGGY010000030.1, read as the reverse complement.
CTAAATTCCCCAATAACGGACAGGTCAAGGTCTACTACGGCAACACGGGCAGTACCTTAGAGCATGGCGAGCCGGTAGACCCGATCCGCGAGGGATACCGTTTCCTGGGCTGGTTCGAGGAAGCCTCCGGCGGCACCGCGGTCACAGCCTTTGTGTTCCCCCAGACCGCGAATACGGAAAAGACCTACTACGCACAGTGGGAGATCGAAACCTACACGGTGACCTTCCGGTTTAACGGCGGCACATTGGACGGCAACAGCTACAAGGAAGTGTCCGTTGAATATCTGGGAAAGGTGACCGATGTACCTACCCCCACCTACGGAGACGCCAATCTCCAGAACTGGACGGATGTGGCGACAGGCCAGACATACTCCAGCGACGAAATCAAAGCGCGCGAGGTCAAGGGGAATGTGGTCTACTCCGCGAACTGGAACCTGCCGAGCTATCAGGTAGTATTCGGGAACCTCGGCGGCAACGCTGACAGTACATCCACGATCTCCGTCACCTCGGGCAACGGTGTATTCCCGCCCGACCCGCAGACGCCGGAGGGAAAGGTGTTCCTGCACTGGCTGCTGACCAGCGATCCGGCTGCGACTAAGACGGAGTATTCCGACCAGGAACTTGCCGCGCTGAAAATCTCGGAGAACATGACGTTCCAGGCCGTGTTCGGTGAGGACAGCTACACCATCACCTTTATCACCACGGATGGTACGCTGGGCGATACCGGCAATACAAGCCTGACTCTGCAAAAGGATGGCAAGGATACCCTTTCCGCCGGCGACTTCCCAGAGGTGAAGAACGCCAGTGCAGTTTTCAAGGGCTGGTTCTACGGCGGCGAGACTAAGAGCGCGCAAGTCTGGGCCGGAACTGTGGTCGCCGGCAATATGCAGTTCGTGGCCGCCTTTGAAGGAAACGTGACACTGCACCTGATTGCCAACAACGGCACGTTTGCGCAGGACGCACAGACCACTTTCACCGGCGCCGCCGGAACTCCCATCAGCATCCCCACGCCTGCCCGCACCGGCTGGACCTTTGCGGGCTGGTATGACGCTCCTGTGGGCGGGAACAGGATCACCGACACAGACAGCCTTCCTGCAACCAGTACAGTCTGGTACGCCCAGTGGACTTCCGAGAAACTGGCTGTCACCGTGCAGGAAACCCCGACCTATGACGGCACCGCCCAAACCCCAGCGCTGACGGTCACGAGCGGCACAACTGCTCTGAACACAGACCAGTATGTAGCGGTTTACAGCAACAATATCGATGCGGGTACAGATACCGCCAAAGTCACTGTGTACGGTCGAGGCGATTACCTGGGCCTGACCGGTTCCGCCGCCTTTACCATTAACAAGGCCGACCAGACCGTGACCTTTGTCAAGGGGACAGAAAACCAGACAGCCACCTACGGCGAGAGTTTTGCCAACCCTGCCACCGCCAAACTGGACAGCGCTGCCGCAACCATCACCTATTCCAGCGGCGACACATCTGTAGCCGCCGTGGATGCAGCCACCGGCGAAGTTACCATCCTGAAAGCCGGAACCGTCATCATCACGGCCACAGCCGCGGCAACGGACAACGTCAAGGAGGACAAGGCCGAGTACGAGTTGACTATCAATAAGGCCAATCCCACCCTGCGGTTCGACAACGCCGCGGTGAGTGTCAAGACCACCGGCAAGGTGGAGAACAACCTGACCACCGTTCCGAAGGACCTGACCGTCACCTACACCAGCAGCAATACCAGCATTGCTGAAGTGGATGCCAACACTGGCGAGGTCACTCTGAAAGGCGGCGAGGGAAAAGCCATCATCACCGCCACCTTTGCGGGCAACGACCAGTATAACGGCGCCACGGCCACCTACACCCTGACCGTTTCCAACGATGCCATCGTCTACACCGCCGAGAGCTGGTACGGCGCCTATGACGGACAGGACCACAAGATCACCGTAAATGTCACTGAACCCAACAGCAACTATACAGTGACATACAGCACGGATGGCCAGAACTATTCCAGCAACCCCATCACCAGGACCGACGCAGGCGAGTACCCGGTGTACTACAAGATCGAGGCCAATGGTTATGACACCGTCACCGGCTCGGCCAAGATCGTCATCAGCAAGGCCATGCTCACAGAGGCCACCGTTACCGGCGGGGAATACACGGGAAGCGCCGTCAACGCCACGGTCAGCGGAGTCAAGGCTGGCGCTTTGGAGGTCACGGCGAATGATTACACTGTGACCTGCCGGAACAACATCAACGCGGGGACGGACACCGCGACCGTGACCATCACTGCCAAGCCTGACAGCAACTTCACTGGCACGCTGGATATCCCGTACTCTATCAGCCCCAAGACGCTGACCGAGGGCATGGTTTCCCCCGTCTCGGATCAGCCCTATACCGGCCAGCAGATCAAGCCCGCCGTCATCGTGATGGATGGCACCACCGAGCTGGTGGCTGGCAGGGACTACACCGTGACCTATGGCGACAACAATAGCGTGGGGGCCAACGCCGGCACCGTGACCATTACGGGCAAGGGCAACTATAAGGGTACCGTGACCAGGAACTTCAACATCACCAACAGCGGCACCTTTGAGGTCGTCGTGGACAATAAGACCCTGACCTATGACGGAAACAAAAGGGAACCCGATGTCACCGTCTGGGCCGTGTCTGATGGGGGCAAGACCAAGCGCCAGCTCACCGAGGGTACCGACTACACCCTGACCTATGCCGGCAACACCAATGCGGGTACGGCCAGCGTCACCGTCACCGGCAAAAGCGATAGTGCTTATGAGAACTGGCAAGCGGCAACGGCATACTTCACCATCGGCAAGGCGGAGCAGATCGTTTCCTTTGCGGGTGTGACCGGCAACGCCGTCACCAAGACCTACGGCGACCCCGCATTCGATGAAACCGCCAGCGTCAAACTGAGCCCCGACGTTTCCGGCCAGCAGACCGGAACGGTCGCCTACACCACCAGCGACGCCACGGTTGCCACAGTGGACAGCACCACCGGCAAGGTGACTATCGTGGGGACTGGCACGGCAACCATCACCGCCACCGCCGCGGCCACGGGCAACTACAACGGGGCCTCCGCCAGCTACACCCTGACCGTGGCCCCCAAGCCCATCGGCAGCGAGGACGTGACGGTCTCCAAGATCGCGGACCAGCCCTATGAGGGTCTGCCTGTCACTCCCTCCTTCACCGTCACCGACAACGGCGCCAACATTCCCAAGCAAAACCTGGTGCAGAACGTGGATTACACCGTGGAGTACACGGACAACGACAAGATCGGCACCGGCAAGATCATCCTCACTGGCACCGGCAACTACACCGGCACCAAAGAGGTGACCTTCCAGATCGTTTCCCTGCAAGCGTTCACCATCACCGTCGCTCCTGCGCCCATCACCATCTACATGGGCGGGCAAGAGGGCTTTGACCAGGTGGTCGTGGACGAAGACACCGGCGCAATTCAAGCCAGCAAATCCCTGCCTGTCCCCGGCTTCCTGTTCACCCTGCCTGACGCGCTGACGGAGGCTCTGGAGGCAGACGGTAAGACTGCTGCCGACCTCATTTTCCAGGAGCGCGGCGGAGACAAGCAGTGGACCGTAGAGAAGTACAACGAAAGCGCCCAAAACCTCTACCGGCTGGTGCCGAAGGAGGCAGGTCAGGATCCGGTGCGCGTGCAGTTCACGAATGCAGAGGGCCAGACGGTCCGCGAGGACCACTTCACCGTGGGCGAGAACGTGAACCAGGAGCTGACCATGTCCATCTACCGCGGGCAGGTGGGCGACATCGTGGTGATTTATAACAATGTCCTCTATCCGGTCCGCACCGGCGAAAGTAAGCTCACCGTCCGCGGCACCACCAGCGCGCCCCAGCTCCCCACCGTGACAACCGAGGAGAACCTGACACTGGAGGCGGGCAAGGCTGCTGTCACCGCGCCGGCCGGCACCACCTACACCATCAACGGCGGCGATGTGCAGGTGACGGATGACACCGGCGTATCCCTCCTGTTCGACGGGATCATCAACAGCAGCGGCAACGACCGCACCGAACAGTTGGAGGCGCGGGCGGAAGCCTATTTCAACGATCCGGACGCGCCGCAGCCACCCGCCGAGGGCTGCCAGTACGCCTACTCTTTCCAATATCTCGACCTGGTGGATGTCAACAACGGCAACGCCTGGGTCAAGGCCAGCAAGGATGTGACGGTTTACTGGCCCATCCCTGCAGGCGCGGACGAAACTTCTCTGAAGGTCCTGCACTTCAAGGGCCTGCATCGGGATATGGCCACCGGCGAGATCGAGGACGAGATCGACAAGTGCGAGGTGGAAACGGTCTCCCGCAGCGTACAGGACGGCTATGTGACCTTTGATATCGGCTCCGCTGGTTTCTCTCCTTTCGCTCTGGTGTGGCAGACCAGAATCCCCTACACCATCAAGGCGGCGGCGGGCAGCGGCGGCGCCATCACCCCCAGCGGCAGCGTTACCGTGCTGCACGGCGACAGCCAGACTTTCACCATCTCCCCGAACAGCGGATACCGTATCTCGGATGTGCTGGTGGACGGCGCCAGCGTGGGCGCGGTCAGTACCTACACCTTTGACCATGTTACCGCAAACCACACGATCAGCGTGAGTTTCCAGAGCACCGGCGGCGGTGGAGGTGGAGGCGGTGGGGCCACCGGTTACACCATCAAGGCCGAGGCAGGGGACGGCGGCGCTGTCAGCCCCAGCGGAAACGTGCGCGTCACCAGCGGCAGCGACAAGACCTTCACCATCACAGCCGAGGATGGCTATATTATTTCCGACGTGCTGGTGGACGGCGGGAGCGTAGGCGCTGTGAGCAAGTACACCTTTGAGAATGTCCGCAAGAACCACACCATTGAGGCGGTTTTTGCAAAGGGCAGTCCGATTGCCGATCCGGACGACACCGGCGTATCCGGCTGGCTGAATACCACCGACCACCTGGCGTTCCTGAACGGCTATGAGGACGGGACATTCGGCCCGAACCAAAATATGACCCGCGCAGAAACGGCACAGATGTTTTATAACCTGCTGCTGCACAAGGATGTGCCAGTCATCAGCTTCACCGACGTGCCTGCGGACGCATGGTGCGCCGAGGCGGTGAATACGCTGGCCAGCATGGGCATTCTGCAGGGCGTGGGCAAGCATCAGTTTGCCCCAGACCGTGCCATCACCCGCGCGGAGTTCACGGTCATCGCCATGCGCTTTGCTGATCTGGATACCGGCGGCGAGAACATCTTTTCCGACGTAAATGCGGACGATTGGTTCTACGCGCAGGTCATCGGCTCCATCCGGTACGGCTGGATCAATGGTTACGAGGACGGGACGTTCCGCCCCAACAACACCATCACCCGCGCCGAGGTGACTGCCATCGTCAACCGGATGCTGGGACGCGCGGCGGATGAGGACTATGTAGACCGTCACACTGACGCGCTGCGCCAATTCCCAGACGTGAGCAGGACCCACTGGGCCTACTATCAGATTATGGAGGCCGCCAATGCCCACGACTATAACAAGGAAAACGGTGCGGAGAATTGGACCAGTCTCAAGTAATTTATTGAACGGGCCTTGATACGGCCATAAGTGAAGAACACGGCCGCCTGGGAGAATCGATTTCCCAGGCGGCCGTATTTTTTTTTCAATAAACATGGATATCCCGACAGCGATACATTTTTTGCGCTCCATCTTGCCATCATATGACCGAAAGCGGAGATTTTACCGGAAAGCGAGCGGTATGAGCCTCTTCATCCCTTACCGCCAGTCACAGGCCGCGGGGAGATGTTTTGCCCAAATGGGTTTGACCTTTTCGGTACAATAAATGCAGGATAATTACCCATAGGATGAAATGGAGGGAACGCATTTGGGACTTGACTACGGCTATATCAGGGTATCCGGCGCCGACCAAAACGAGGACCGGCAGTTGATTGCGCTGCACGGTCGGAGCGTGCCGGACCGGCGTATTTATATGGATAAGCAGTCCGGCAAGGATTTTGAACGTCCGCAGTACAAGCGGCTGGTGAAAAAATTAAAGCCGGGCGACCTGCTCTACATCATGAGCATCGACCGGCTGGGACGCAATTACAGGGAGATACAGGAACAATGGCGCATTTTGACCAAGGAAAAGGGCGTGGATATCTGTGTGCTGGACATGCCGCTGCTGGATACCCGACAGGGCAAGGATCTGATGGGGACGTTTATTGCCGACCTGGTCTTGCAGATATTGTCCTTTGTGGCGGAGAGCGAGCGCACGAACATCCGCAGACGGCAGGCCGAGGGTATCGCGGCGGCGAAAGCGCGCGGGGTCAAATTCGGCCGGCCGTCTCGGCCGCTTCCGGATAATTTTGACGCCGTACACCGCGCATGGCGGGATAAACGGCTCACACTCCGGCAGGCGGCGCGGGCCTGTGACATGCCGCCCGGCACGTTTTACGCCAAGGCCGTGAAAGTTGAAAAAACAGCGTCGGCAGAACAACTGTGCCGCTGGAACGGAAAACGAGATAGAGAGCGGGGGTAGCATATGGGAATGGCTGGACCTGCGCGGCTGCGTTCCGGTGTCCGCGTATCGGTACAGCCCATTATACTGCGGTGCAGGCGGCGCAATGCATACACAGCCGTTTTACGCGGACGCTTTGGATAATGGGGGCCGCGCCTTGCTGTGTCAGGTATAGCAGATCATCAGAACCGCTTTGGCGTTCTGATTTTCCCTGTTCCGGTATACATGGGGAACAGAGGCGTTGAAGCAGAAGCCGTCGTCGGGGGAGAGCAGGTAAACCTTCTCCCGCACCTCTAATTCCATACGGCCCTCTATCATCATAATGTATTCGCTGCTGTCAACCGGATGGCCAATGGATTTGTGGACGCCGCCGGGCTCCAGTTCGATTTGATATAACTCAAAATCCCTGTCCGCATCCTTGGGGTAGTAATTGAAAATGTGATACTTGCCCTCGACCAATGGATGAATGTCCTGCTTGCGGATGTGGATGGCGTGATCCTGCGGCAACTCCAAAAGGCTGGTGTATGGCTCGTGCAAGGCTCCGGTGATTTTCCAGACCGTATTGATGGTAGGGTTGGAAGCGCCCTTTTCCAACTGGGACAGCATTACCTTGCTGACCCCTGCCAGCTCTGCCAGTTGGCCCAGGCTCAAATTCCGTTCCTCCCGCAGCCGCTTCAGGTTGCAGGCAATGATTTCTCCAATCTCCAATGTTTTCCCTCACTTAAAATAAATTATATTTAACATATTGTAAAATATAAAGAAATATGTTATGATTTATATAATAAATTTTACACTATGTTTATTATAATTTCAAGAGGGCTGTCATGAGGGAACGCAATATCGTTTTAAGCGCACTAAAATGTGCATTTCCATATACCATCCCGATTTTCGCGGGATTTTGGTTTTTGGGATTGACCTACGGCATCTACATGAACGTTTCGGGGTTCAGCTTTGTATACCCGATGGCCATGAGCCTGCTGATTTTTGCCGGATCGGTAGAGTTTGTGGCGGTCAATATGCTCCTCGGCGCGTTTGATCCCCTGCAAGCGCTGGTGATGACGGTCATGATCAACGCACGGCACCTTTTTTATGGGATCTCCATGCTGGACCGGTATAAGAGAACCGGCTGGAAAAAGTTTTACCTGATTTTTGGCATGTGTGACGAAAGTTTTTCCATCAACTACACCGCTGAGATTCCAGAAGGGGTGGACAAGGGCTGGTTTATGTTTTTCGTCACCTTTCTCAACCATATGTACTGGTTTACCGGCGCAACGCTCGGCGGCATATTTGGCTCCCTGATCCACTTTAACACGGAGGGACTGGATTTTGTGATGACCGCCATGTTTATTGTTATTTTTATGGAACAATGGATGAAAGACAAGAAACACACCAGCGCCTTGCTGGGAATCGGGCTGTCGCTGCTTTGCGTGCTTGCGTTTGGCGCGGAGAACTTTATCATTCCGGCGATGGCTGCGATTGTCGCAGTACTGACCGCATGCAGAAAGTCGCTGCAAACAAAGGAGGAACGGACATGACGCTCGCACAGCAGGTTATCACGATCGGCATGGTGATCCTTGGAACGGCATTGACCAGATTCCTGCCGTTTTTAGCCTTCCCCGCAGGAAAACCTACGCCGAAATACATACAATACCTCGGAACGGTGCTCCCCGCCGCCGTATTCGGCCTGCTGGTGGTTTACTGCCTTCGAGATGTCACTGTCTTTGGTGGGAACCACGGTTTGCCGGAGCTGATTGCGGCGGCTGTGGTTGTGGGATTACACCTTTGGAAAAAGCAGATGCTGCTCTCCATCGCGGGCGGGACTGTCTGCTATATGCTGCTTGTGCAGATGGTTTTTGAGCAAGGCGTTTGAAGGGGACCTGATCAAAAAAGGGTGAGACACAGTGGAAAAGAACGTATGCATTTTAATGGGAAGCCCGCGGAAGGCGGGGAACACAGCTTCACTTGTGGCTCCATTTGCCGAGGAGATGGAGCGCAGGGGCTTGCACTGCAAACTGATCTGGCTTTGCGATAAAGTGCTGCAGCCCTGTCAGGCCTGCCGTGCTTGCCAACAGGACTGGACGGCTTTTGGATGCCCCATAGAGGACGATATGCAGGAGGTTTTCGATGCCGTATGCGAGTGCGGCTTGCTGGTGCTTGCCACGCCGATCTATTCCTGGTACTGTACGCCTCCGATGAAGGCAGTATTGGACCGGCTCGTTTATGGCATGAACAAGTATTACGGGCAAGAAAAAGGCCCCGCCCTGTGGGCAGGGAAATCCGTGGCGCTCATTACCACTTGCGGGTATCCGCCAGAAAAAGGAGCGGACCTGTGGGCGGAAGGCGTGCGGCGGTATTGCCGCCATTCGAAATTGCATTATATGGGTATGCTGGCCGAGCATCACAAGGGGTATCAAACGACCTTTATGGATGATGAAAAGAAGCGCCGCGCGGTCAGCTTTGCACAAAGCCTGCATCGCAGCTTGCCCGCGCTGTGAAAAGTTAACCGGTATGGGCGAGCGTTTTGCCAAATGTAGAGGTTGATATAGGGGATATCCTTCCGTCTGGCGCAATCCTCCTATACTGCGTTCATCCAAACAGGCCCCGCTTTTTGTAGGGCTCTTTGCGGATCTCGCCCGCCTCATAGCCGGTAGCGCAGATAGCGTCCCGCAGGACCTGCTCGTCCAGTTCTTCCGGAGCGACGATTTCCGTTTCTCCTTTGCTGTGAGAGGAACGCACTTTTTTCACGGGGCAGGCCTTGCGGACCGCATCGTTGACATGGGCCTCGCACATCCCGCACATCATCCCACTGACCTGTACGGTGTATTTCCACATATGGATGTCCTCCTCTTTGCAATTGGTTAGCGTTAACTAACTAAAGGATACTATAAATTTGTTTGGAATGCAAGCACCAGTTGAGCCGGCCGGCTTTTTCCGGCAGCGGGCTTGCAGAGCGCAGCCAGCGGGTGTATAATAATGCCGCATCAGTATTATTGTTATGCCATACGCCTGTCCGGATGGGATAAGGCGGGGCATGGAAACGTAGAAAAGAAGGCAGAAAATAGTGCGTGCGGGCATTAAGGATCGGAAACAGCGTAAAACACAGAATGATATACGGCTGGGACATTCTCTGCTCACCACAGGCGTGATGATCGTTCTGATTGTGGCGGCTTCCTTTGGTGTGACGAATTATATCAGCCGCATGGAAGAAGAGCGGAGCTTCGACCGTCTCTATGAGGAAGCGGGCAGCCTGGCGGACAACATCGAGATGTACGCGGAGAACGACAGAGAGGAACTGGAGATGCTCGCCATCGTGCTCACACAGTATGAGGACCTGTCCTCGCCGGAGCTGTGGAGCCTTCTGGATTCCTACACCAACATCGGGATGATGTCCCGCGTCGAACTGCTGCTGCCCGGGGATGTTGTGCTGACAAGAGGCGGGAAAAGCGTGGATGCCGGCGGCCTGCTCTCTTTTGAAGCAGAGGCGGCAAAGGGCGCTCATATCACGGACAGGGAAACCGATGTTATGGATCGCGGCGCCTATGTGGTAAGACATTATGTACCCGTAAAGCGGGAAGGCAAAACCGTTGCGATGCTGTACGGTGTGATCGTGCCGGGCAAGCTGCCGGAGGGGATCAATCTGAATCCGTACGGCGGCCGCGGCGCGCTGTACATCATAGACGGAAAAACAGGGGATTTTCTGATTGACACCTGGCATGCAGGGGAGACCGGCAACATCCGGATGCTGGGGGATCGGGCGATGGCCCCGGGATACACCGCAGATCAGATAAAGCAGGGCATAGCCAACGGAGAGAGTCAGTATGTCGTGTCCGTATCAAGGACTGCCGGCGAATATCTCTATTTCTACTACGAGCCCATGGCGATCAATGACTGGCGGATCGCTGTATCCGTGCCGGAAAGCGTTGTGTTTGAAAGCGCCAATATCATCAAACGGGTATTGCACATATTCCTGTCGTTCGAGTCGGTATGCTTTGTCGTGTATTTCCTGTGGATGATGCGCTATGTCCGCACGGTGACTGGGGAGAAGCAGCGGCGGCTGGATATGATTAACCATATCTATGAAGTGGAGCGGCTGTTGTTCAACGCGCACGAAAAGAAGGAAAACGTGTATGCGGCGCTGGAAAAACTGGGCGGCATCATTCCGGCCGAAAAGGTCAGCCTGTGGATTTTAGGTGCGGAAGGGGAAGTGGACCGGTATTTCTGGGAAGCCGGTCAGCCGGCGCAGGAGCATAAGGTACCCAACGGCCGCGCACATATCGGGAAGCTGCTGGAATTCTTTGACGCCGGCAATGAGGCGTATGAAGCCCGCGACGAGAGCGAGCTGCGGGCGCTGTTCTCAGCGGAGGAGATGCCCGCCATACATAATGCGATGGCGGTACCTGTGGAAGACGTGGGCGGGCATATCTGCGGCATCCTTGCGGCCTGCAATATGAAACGGGATCATGAACCTGCGGTTCTGCTCAAGAATATGCAGTTCAGCTTCGGCATGTTCTGCAAAAACCTGAAGAGCTATACCGAGATTCAGGAGCAGGGCGACCGCGACGCGCTGACCGGACTGTATAACCGCAACCGCTATGAGCGCGACCTGCCCGAAATCCATGCGCGGCACAAAAGCGCCCTGGCCTGTGTGTACATTGATGCAAACGGCCTCCGTGAAACGAACAATACCGAGGGGCATGACAAAGGGGATGAAATGCTGCGGACAATGGCGGCGGTGATCAGCAGGCACTTCGATACCCAATATATCTACCGGACGGGCGGGGACGAATTCGTCCTGTTCATTGCGGATGCGGATGAGGCAGATATCAAAGCGCGGCGCCAGGCGCTGGCGCAGGACCTGTCGAAAGACGCTTACCATATCTCGGTGGGAATCCAGTGCGAGCGGGACGTCTCATCCATGCCGCTGCTGATAAAAGGCGCGGAGCAGAAAATGTACGCCGAAAAAAAGGAATATTACGAAAAACACGACCGGAGAAGAAAACCGGAAACGTAAAAGGGCAAACGGTCGATAAAGCTCCCCGCTGCTGGAACGGCAGCGGGGAGCAAGTTTTTGTCCGTAAAACGAATGGAAATGCGGGCGGAAGTCGCAAATACTAAAATACACATAAAAAGTATAGTTTGTTTGGATATATTGCGCATAAGATTGGATGGAAACGCAAAAAGAAGGCATTTGATTCGTACAAAAGTGGCATTGCAAGAAAAAATATGAAAATGGTATACTATATACACAACAAAGCATTTGCAACACAAGAAGGATCAAATAAGGAGGTTTCCCATGTTGTTCCATACCACTGACGCGCATGAGAAGCTGCGCGCTGAGATCCGCGCTTTCGCGGAAAAAGAGGTCAAGCCGCAGGCCTTCCTCATGGACAAGGAGAATGAATTTCCGGCAGAAGCCGTCCGGAAAATGGGCAAGCTCGGATATATGGGGCTGCCTTATCCCAAGGAATACGGCGGCGCCGGACAGGATGTGTTAAGCTACGCGATCGCGGTTGAGGAGCTGTCGCGCGTGGACGGCGGCACGGGCGTTATCCTGTCCGCCCATGTGTCGCTCGGCTCGTGGCCGATCTTCGCATTCGGCACCGAGGAGCAGAAGCAGAAGTATCTGGTTCCGCTGGCAAAGGGCGAAAAAATCGCCGCGTTCGGCCTGACCGAACCGAATGCCGGTTCGGACGCGGGCGGCACCGAGACGACCGCGATCGATAAGGGCGACCATTATCTGCTCAACGGCGGCAAAATCTTCATTACCAACGCGCCCAAGGCGGATACCTATGTGGTGTTCGCGGTCACCACGCCGGATATCGGCACCCGCGGTATTTCGGCCTTCATCGTCGAAAAGGGCTGGGAAGGCTTTACCTTTGGCGACCATTATGACAAAATGGGCATCCGCTCCTCGTCCACCGCGGAGCTGATCTTCAACGACGTGAAAGTACCCAAGGAGAACCTGCTCGGCAAGGAGGGGCAGGGCTTCAAGATTGCGATGGCGACGCTGGACGGCGGGCGCATCGGTATCGCCTCCCAGGCGCTTGGTATCGCGCAGGGCGCATACGAAGCGGCGGTGGATTACGCCAAGGAGCGCGTGCAGTTCGGCAAGCCGATCGGCTTCCAGCAGGCGATTTCGTTCAAGATTGCGGATATGGCGACCAAGTTGCGCTGCGCGCGGATGCTGGTCTACTCCGCGGCGGAGCGGAAGGAAGCGCACGAGCCGTATGCGATGGAGGCCGCGATGGCCAAGATGTATGCGTCCGACATCTCGCTCGAGGTCACCAACGACGCGCTGCAGATCTTCGGCGGCACGGGCTTCCTCAAGGGCATGGATGTGGAACGCATGTACCGCGACGCCAAGATCACCACCATCTATGAAGGCACCAACGAGATTCAGCGCGTCGTGATCGCGTCCAACATCCTGGGCAGACCGCCCAAGAGCGAGGGCGGTTCCTCCAGCCGTCCCAAGAAGCCCGCGCCGGTCACGGGCGTGCGCAAGCACAACATCATCAAGGAGGGCTCGCCGGAGGAAAAGGTGGCGGCGCTGGTGGCGGCGCTGCAGAAGGACGGACACGACTTCTCCGTCGGCATCCCGATCGATACCCCAATCACGCAGGCGGAGCGTGTGGTTTCCGCCGGACAGGGCATCGGCAGCAGGGAGAACATGAAGCTGGTCGAGGATCTGGCGCGCGCCGCGGGCGCGGCGGTCGGCTCGTCCCGTCCGGTGGCGGAGACGCTCAAATATGTGCCGCTGGACCGCTATGTCGGCATGTCCGGCCAGAAGTTCAAGGGCAATCTGTATATTGCCTGCGGCATCTCGGGCGCGATCCAGCACCTCAAGGGCATCAAGGATGCCTCGACCATTGTGGCGATCAACAAGAACGGCAACGCGCCGATCTTCAAAAACTGCGACTACGGCATCGTGGGCGATGTCAACGAGATCCTGCCGCTGCTGACCGCCGCGCTCGATACCGGTGAAAAGCAGCCCGCCCCGCCCATGGTCAAAATGAAGCGCCCGCCTGTACCCAAGCCCGAGCCGATCGGCAAGCGCTATGTCTGCGGCGGCTGCGGCTACGAATACGTCCCCGAGCTGGGCGACGAGGACGCGGAGGTCGCCCCCGGCACGCTGTTCGAAAAACTGCCCGAGGAATGGGTGTGTCCGGAGTGCGGCGAAGGCAAGGATATGTTCATTGAAGCCTGACTGGAAGAATAAGGAGGAGAATATATGTACTGCGTGCGCAATGTAACGGACGATCTCTACTGGGTCGGTGCGAACGATCATCGTCTCGCCCTGTTTGAAAACATCTTTCCCATCCCGCGCGGCGTGTCCTACAACGCCTATCTGCTGCTGGATGAGCAGACTGTGCTGTTCGATACGGTAGACTGGTCGGCCTGCCGCCAGCTCCTTGAAAACGTGGAGCATCTGCTGGACGGGCGGCCGCTGGATTACCTGGTCGTCAACCACATGGAGCCTGACCACGGCGCTTCTGTCGAGGAGATCCTGCTCCGCTATCCGTCGGTCAAGGTGATCTCGACCGAAAAGGCGTTTATGTTCATGCGCCAGTTCGGCTTTGACATCGACGGCCATGAGCTGATCGAGGTCAAGGAAGGTGACACCCAGAGCTTCGGCAGGCATGTTGTGACCTTTGTCGCGGCGCCCATGGTGCATTGGCCCGAGGCCATGGTCACCTTTGACACCACAAACGGCGTGCTGTTCTCGGCGGATGCGTTCGGCTCGTTCGGCGCGCTGGACGGCAAGCTGTTCGCGGACGAGGTCAACTTCGACCGCGACTGGATCGACGACGCCCGCCGCTACCTGACCAACATCGTGGGCAAATACGGCCCGCATGTCCAGCTGCTGCTCAAAAAGGCGGCGGGCATCCTGGACCAGATCAAATTCATCTGCCCGCTGCACGGTCCGGTCTGGCGCAAAGACCTGATGTACTTTATCGACAAGTACGACCACTGGAGCCGCTACGAGCCGGAGGAAAAGGGCGTCATGATCGCCTACGCCTCGATGTACGGCAATACGGAAGCCGCGGCGCAGGCGCTGGCAGGCAAGCTGTGTGAAAAGGGTGTGAGCAACGTCTGGCTGTACGACGTATCCAACACCCATGTTTCACAGCTGATTTCCGAAACCTTCCGGCTGAGCCATATTGTGCTGGCCTCTGTGACCTATAATCTTGGCATCTATCCGGTCATGCACAACTACCTGATGGATATGAAGGCGCTCAACCTGCAGAACCGCACCTTTGCGATCATCGAAAACGGTTCGTGGGCGGTCAAGTCGGGCGACCTGATGCAGAAATTCATCGATGAGGAACTCAAGAATATGACCGTGCTCAACGAGCGGCTGTCCATGGCCTCCGCGCTGCTGCCGGACAAAGCGGCGGAGCTGGACGCCCTTGCGGATGCCATCGTGGAATCCGTCAATCAGTAAACGGGACGTGTGCCGCGGCCCGACACACAGAAAATATCGGCACATCCCCCTAAAAAGCGCCGTCCCATCGGTTATGACCGATGGGACGGCGCTTTTTTACAATGGGGAGCCGGTAAACGGAGCTTCCGGTTTGTCTGGTCCGGCCGACGCCATCAGATATTTCAGGAAGCGCTTGGCCGCGCCCACCGGCGGGCGGCTGACCAGTTGGGTGACATAAATCCGGCGCACCATTCCCTCATTGGGGAGGGGCAAGGGTGCGATT
This sequence comes from Agathobaculum sp. TL06, assembly GCF_054658635.1. Lineage (NCBI taxonomy): Bacteria > Bacillati > Bacillota > Clostridia > Eubacteriales > Butyricicoccaceae > Agathobaculum > Agathobaculum sp. TL06. The sequence continues at coordinate 11,304 of NZ_BAAGGY010000030.1, read as the reverse complement.
TGCACGTTGTAATTTTTCAGAAGGGACACATGGGGACAAATGCCATAACCGAAGCCGTGGGCGACCAGACTGGCGATGCTTGCCTCGTCGGGGGCGATATGGCCATAAACCGGCTCGATTCCATAGGGCTTGAGCATATCGTAAATTTCATAATACGCGGCGGTCTGCTTCTGGAAGCCGATTACACTGCAGGAAAACAGGTCTTCCCAGCTTTGCGGCACATCGGCATCGGGCGGACAAAGCAGCACAAAGGGCTCCGCAATCAGCTCGGTCTGCCGCAGGCCGTCCTCGTCGGAAGCTGAGCAAATGAGAAAATCGCAATACCCATCCCGCAGCTTTGCAATTAGGGGGACAGTGTTGTCCGTTATAAATTCGACTTTCATTTTTTTGTTTTCCGGCCTGGACAGGAACGCGCGGACCATCCGTGGCAGGTGCTCCCATAAAACCGGTGAAATACAGCCGATGCGGATCAGGATATCCCGATTGGCGGAGAGCGACTGCATATGTAGCTGCGCGGCCTGTAAATCCGCTAAAATGGCTTCCGCATGCGCCAGAAGCTGCTCTCCTTCGGCGGAAAGCTCTAAATTGTGTCCATTCCGATGAAACAGGGAAAGATTCAGCTCCTTTTCCAGATTGGAGATGGAGACGCTCAAACTGGGCTGCGAAATGTGAAGTGCTTTTGCGGCTTTTCCCATATTGCCCATTGCGGCAATTTTCTGAAAATACAGCAGTTGGTTCAGCGTCATAGAGCATCCTCTCTATCATAAAAGTAAAACTTACGCAGGGCTTTTTGTTAGTTTTTTCTTATTATACATGCATTATGCTGCGCTGTCAATGGATATGGCGCTGATAAAATGTTGAAAACCAACAAAGCGAACGGCGGGGAATTGCGCGCTTCCCTCTGTTATAAGCGCAAACTATTAAAAAATAATTTGTTAGTATTTTACTTGTCCGCTATCACCATGCTACACTATTGGTGAAGATAAACAAAAGCTTTTGTTAAAAATCACAAATGTGCTGTGAAAAAATCCAACCTCTCCTTCGCATGTATTTCAATTCAAACGATCAACAAATTTTTAATAGTTTTTTTCTATCAAAGCGCAGACCCATACAGACGAAATTGATATGACCGAAAAGGAGCCTGTTTATGAAGTTTAGCATGTGTACGGCGGTCTATGGCATGCACGACCTGCATGACACCATCAATAGAGCCGCAAAGATCGGGTTTGATGCAGTGGAGCTGACCGCAGCGCTGCATCTGCCCGTAGAGAGCACACCGGAACGCCGCCGCGAGGTCAAGGGCTGGATCCGTGACGCGGGCCTCGCATGCAGCGCCCTCCACTACATTTTTGATGGAAGCGTCAAGCTGGCCACAGCGGACCGCACGCTCAACGCCAAATGTGCGGATTATCTGTGCAAGGTGGTTGACGTCGCCGCCGATATGGAGGCAGCGACCGTCATCATCGGCAGCGGCGGCGCCACCCGCCATCTGGACGATGATACCGACCGCGAGGAAGCCGCCAAATGCATGGCGGAGGTGATCCACCAGGCGGGCGAATACGCCGCAAGCAAGGATGTTTACCTTGCGGTCGAGGCGATCAACCGCTACGAGACCAACTTCCTGAACACGATGCAGCAGGCGACCGAATTTGTGCAGCAGGTCGATCATCCTCATGTGCGCACCATGGCGGACACCTATCATCTGAACATTGAGGAAGCCGACCCTGTCGAGTCCGTGCGGAAATACGGATATGCGCTGCAGAATTTGCACTTGGCAGACTCCAACCGCCACGCGCCCGGCACCGGACACTTTGATTTCAAGGCTGTCGCGGATGCTCTGCGGGAAACGGGCTTTGACAAATACTGCTCGTTCGAGGTGTTCGGCCTGTATCCCTGGAAGCTATGGTTCGACACCGTGGAGGAAGCGGACCGGCAGATGCAGATCGGCATCGAAACGGCTCGGGCCGCGTTTAATCGATAAAGAAAGGTACGATAGCAATGCGAACAATCAAATTACTGGCTCCCAGCCAGTTGGAAATGCGGGAAACCGACGAACGCCCGGCAATCACGGACAGCACCGTTCGGGTGGACGTAAAGGCCTGCGGCATCTGTGGAAGCGACCTGGCGCTGTATAACGGCAGACGGGACCTCTCCGGTGAGCACTATTTTGGACATGAGTTTTCCGGCGTTATCACGGAGGTGGGCAACGGCGCCAACGGCCTGAAAAAGGGGATGCGCGTCGCCAGCGAGCTGGTCAAGGGCTGCGGCCGGTGCTGGTTCTGCCGCAACGGCATGCAGAACTACTGTAAGAGCCTGAACGACGCCCTCCTGCCCGGCGGCTTCACGGAGCAAACGCTGGTGACCAACACGGATGCGTACAGCTTCCTCAGCCCCATTCCTGACGAACTGGACGATATCACCGCTTCCATTCTGGAGCCGGCCAACTGTGCTTACCATGTGGCAATGAAAGCAAATATCCAGCCCGGCGACAGCGTGCTGGTAATCGGTCTGGGCGCCATCGGCCTGGTGGCCGCCATGATCCTCAAGACCATGGGCGCGGGTACGGTGATCGGCGCGGACCGCAGCAAGCTGCGTCTGGAGCAGGTGCGCAAGACCGGTCTGCTGGATGTGATAGACACCTCCGAACCCGCCTGGATGGAGCAGGTCAAGGAGATGACCGCGAAGGATGGCGTCGATATCGTCATCGAAGCGACCGGAGCGCCCCCTGTTCTGAAAGACGCCATGGCCGCTGCCCGCACCGGTGGTAAGATCGTTGTTCCCAGTGTGTATTTCGGCGGCATTGATGGATTTGAGCCGCTGCCGATCATGCGAAAAGAACTGACCATTGTCGGCTCCAAGGGTCCCGCGCCGCAGCTGAAAACGGATGGAACCTCGGCCGTGGTGGAAAAGGTGATCCAGATGAAAGACGATCTGCGGAAGCTCATTTCGGTTTACGAGTATAAGGACGCTCTCCAGGCCTTTGCCGACGCCAGAAGCGGCGCGGCCATCAAAGCAGTAATTCAGTTTTCCTAAAGGAGATATCAGAGATGACAAAGAAAGAATATGTTCAGAAGTATGGCGGCAAGTTCAGCATCAGCGGCGGCGAAACCTGGACCATGCCCAACGGCCATGTGGTTCACTTCGCGCTGAACCCCAAGATGGGCTGCAAAAACACCAATATTGCGGTCGGCTTCCATGAGCCCGGCAAAGAGTTCGCGCCGCATAAGCACCCTATTTCGGAAGAAATTTTGATCATTCATTCCGGCGAGGGCGAGTGCTATCTTTATGACAAGTGGATCCCCTGCAAGGCCGGCGATATTGTGTTCGCGCCTCCCGGCGTACTGCACGGCACCCGCAATCCCGCAGGAAACACAGAGCCTTTCGTAACGCTCGGTATTGCGACGCCGCCGCAGCTCGACCTGTACATGCGGGCGGGCTATGACGTTCTGGATGACGACAAGAGCGAATATGACGGCGAGCATGCCGAATAAGCGGGGGTAAAGCAACATGTTTTTTGATAATTACAGCGATGAGCTTCAGCGCACGCTGGGAGCGATCGACCGGTCTGACATCGAAAAGCTGGAGGCCTGCCTGGAGGAGGCCCGGGAAAACGGCAGGCGTGTGTTCGTGCTGGGCAACGGCGGCAGCGCGGCCGCGGCCTCTCACTGGGTCTGTGACTTCGGCAAGGGCATCAACATTGGGGACTCCAAGCGGCTGAAGATCTTTGCCCCCTCTGACCACTCCTCTATTTTCACCGCCTACGGCAACGACAACGCCTACGACCAGACCATGGTGGAGCAGTTGAAGAACTTTCTGGAAGAAGGCGACCTGGTGATTTCTCTGTCCGTCTCTGGCAGCTCCGGCAATCTGGTGGAGGCGCAAAAGTATGCAAAGGCGGCCGGCGCTAAAACGATCTGCATTGTAGGCGATTACAACGGCAGTCTGATCGGGCTGTCCGACCTTTCCATTGTGCTCCCCTCCAAGAACTACGGCGTGGTAGAGGACATCCACCTGATTTTGGAGCACGCCATCTCGCAGGATATGAAGCGTGCCATCCAGAGCGCCCAGGGATAAGCCTATGTACATTGGGGCTTTTGATATCGGCGGCACCAAAACCATTGTCGCCCTTGCGGACGACGCCGGAAAGATTTATGAAAAACAGCAGTTTCCCACCGATACCGGAGACTGCCTGCGACATCTGGATGTATGCTGCGAAATCCTCTGCCGGTTTGCAGAAAAACGCGGCCTGCGCATGGAACAGATTGCCGGCATCGGGGTTAACCTTCCCGGCATAGTGGAGCGCGGGGAAGGGGTTCTGCTTCGGGCGGTTTACGCGGGCTGGAGCCAGGTACCCGTGCGGGCGTATCTTTCCGAAAAGCTCCGGATTGCCAGGGTTGTGTGCGAAAATGACGTAAACGCCTGCGCCGTGGGAGAGATGCGCTTCGGGCTGGGAAAACGGTTTTCCAGCTTCGGGTGGATGACCGTTTCCACTGGCGTAGGCGGTGCGGTCGTCAGCGACGGACGGCTGATTCGCGGCGCACATGGCTATGCCGGTGAGCTCGGCCATCTCAAGGTGGAATACCAGAAGCCCTGCGGCTGCCCCTGCGGAGAGCAGGGCTGCCTGGAAGCGCATGGTTCTGGAACGGCCCTGAACCGGCTGATCGAGGAGCGGACGCGGCAGGACGCGGCTTTCCAGGCGGCTTTCGACCGGCTGGGAGAGAGGCCTTCGGGCGCCTCCTGTGCGAAGCTGGCGAAAAACGGTAATGAGACCGCCGCAGCGATTTTCCAGCAGGTCGGCGAGTATCTCGGCAAGGGCATTTCCTATTATACGAATATTCTCGATCCGGAAGCGGTCATTATCGGCGGCGGGGTATCGGCTTCTCTGGACCTGCTCATGCCAGGCATTCGCCGGTCTATGGAACAGTATACCTTCGCACAGATGAAAGACGTGCCGATCCTGCCGACCGCCCTTGGCTATGAAGCCGCTTTGATGGGCGCGGTTGCAATCGCAGTATAAGTACGATAAACAGGGAGGAAGCATATGAAACGCTTAAAAGCAGCGGTAGCCGGCATGGGCTTTATCGGGTTTGCCCATGTGGAAGCGCTCAGGCGAATCCCCTATGTGGACGTTGTGGCTATTGCGGATTCGTTTGGCGCAAAGGAAAAGGCCGAACGGCTGGGCGTTCCCGCGGGCTACGAGGATTATGTGGAAATGATGGATGCATGCAAGCCTGACTGCATTCACATCTGCACGCCCAACAACACCCACATGGCGATTGCCATGGCAGCCATAGAGCGGGGCATCCATGTCGTCTGCGAGAAGCCCATGGCACGAAACGCGGAGGAGGCGCAGAAAATGGTCGATGCGGTCCGCAAAAGCGGCGTGATCGGCGCATTGAACTTCCACAACCGCTATTATCCCATCCCCTACCGGATGCGGCGCATGGCGCTGGACGGAGAACTTGGTGAAATTTACCATATTCAGGGCGGCTATCTGCAGGACTGGCTGCAGTATAAAACAGATTTCAGCTGGAAGCTGCTGTCCGACCAGTGCGGCAAGACACGGGCCACCGCAGACCTGGGCTCCCACTGGATTGATCTGGCCGAATATGTCACCGGCCAGAAAGTGACCGAGGTTTTCGCGGAATTCAAAACCGTTTATCCGCAGCGCACGCAGATGACGGAGCAGGGGCCGAAAGATGTGGACATGGATACGGAGGATTTCTCCTGCGTCCTGCTCCGGTTCGATGGCGGGGCTGTCGGCACCGCCACGTTTTCCGCAGTATTCTCCGGCAAGAAGAATCAGACCGTGCTGCAGGTGGCCGGCACCAGGCAGTCGCTGGAATGGGATAACGAGCGGGTCAACGATCTGCTGATCGGCCATCGGGACGGCCCCAACGGGCTGCTGACCAAGGACCCCTCCCTGGTAGACCGTGCGACAGCCGCTGTTATCGGCTATCCGGGCGGCCACGCGGAGGGATTCCCCGATGCTTTCAAGCAGAATTTCACAGCGATTTATGGGGCTATTCGCGGCGAAACGCCGGAAAATCCCTTTGCGACTTTCGAGGACGGCCTTCATATGATGAAGATCTGCGACGCATTGTATGAGAGCGCCCACAGCGGCAAGTGGGTTGCTGTCCGATAAGCATTTGATGAACAAGGGAAGGAGGAATATGGATTGAAAATAGGTGTTGTGGCAAATGTGCTGCAGGACAGGCCGCTGGAAGATGCGTTAAAAACATTTCGGGAAATGGGGATTGAGCAGATAGAGCCCGGCTGCGGCGGATTCGCCGGCAAGGCGCATGTCGCGCCGGAACGGCTGCTTGCCTCCCCCGAGGCGCTGGAAGAATTTCAGCAGACCCTCCAGGCCTCCGGTCTGACGATCAGCGCGCTTTCCTGTCACGGCAATCCGGTGCATCCCGATCCGGCGAAGGCGGAAGAGTATCATGAGGATATGTGCAACACCGTCCGCCTGGCAGAAAAGCTGGGGGTCGATACCATCACCTGCTTTTCCGGCTGCCCCGGGGACTGCGAAGCGTCCCGATATCCCAACTGGGTGACCTGTGCGTGGCCGGACGATAATCTGGATATTCTCAAATATCAGTGGGACAAGGTCCTGATCCCGTATTGGAAAAATTTTGTTCAGGCCGCAAAGGATTGCGGCGTAAACAAAATCGCGCTGGAGCTGCATCCCGGCTTCAGTGTCTATAACGTGGACACGCTGAAACGCCTGCGGGAAGCGGTCGGGCCGGAGATCGGCGTCAACTTCGACCCCAGCCACCTGCTCTGGCAGGGGATGGAGCCGGTGGCCGTGATTCGGGCCTTTGCGGGAATGATCTATCATGTACACGCGAAGGATGTGTGCATCGACCGGTACAACACCGCGCTCAACGGCGTTCTGGACACAAAGCATTACAGCGACGAGGCGCACCGCTCCTGGATCTTCCGAACGGTAGGCTACGGGAATGACGCGAAGTACTGGAAAGATATTTTTTCCGAGCTGCGGAAGACCGGATATGACGGAACGATCAGCATTGAGCATGAGGACAGCCTGATCAACCGGCTGGAAGGTTTGCAGCACGCGGTGGACATGGTGAAAAGCTGCGCGATCTTTGCGGAAACATCCGGAATGTGGTGGGCATAACAAAACAGTGCCTATAGGAGAGAAAGTATGAAAAAGTTATTTAACAGCATCGATACGATTATCCGATGGTTTGAGAACATCGTCTGCGGTGCAACGCTGACCGCTATCGTCTGCATTGCAACGGCCACTGTTATTGCGCGTTATATTTTCCAAACCGGCTTCCTGTGGGCGGATGAGGTCAATCAGGCCCTGCTGGTGGCCATGGGCATGTTCGGCAGCGCCCGGGCGGTCCGCACCAACGGACATACCGAATTCACAATGCTGGTCAACAAACCCAAAAGCAAGGCGGTGCGTATTGCGCTGCGGTCGGTCTTCCTGGCGATCACCATTGTTTTCCTGGTGCTCCTGCTCATCTGGACCGCACAGTATACCGCCGCCGGTACCATGCTGAGCACCACGCTGCGCATTCCCAGAATGTACTATTATGTGTCGATCCCGATAGGCTTTGCTCTGATGATCTACGAGTATCTGCGCACGATCAAGAGCCGCACCGTCGATGATCCCGCGACTGAACAAGAATAAAGGAGGCGACCCCCTGTGAGTGTAGGCTTAATTATTGCCCTGCTGGTCATCCTGACTTTTGTCTTTATTCTGGCAGGCATTCCGGTGTATGTTTCCCTGCTGTTTACCGGCACGCTCAGTCTGGTTGCGCTTGGCGTGACGACCAATACCCCCATCGCGACCCTTGCCGTTTCAAACTCCATATTTAATGGCATTGGCAGTCTGCCTCTGCTGGCAATCCCGTTCTTTATGCTTGCCGGCGAGATCATGAACCGAGGCGGCATCACGGAAAAGCTCATCCGCTTTGCCATGCTGCTGATCGGCCGGCTGCCCGGCAGCCTTGCCCACGCAGGCATCGTGTCCAGCATGTTTTTCGGCGGCATTACCGGCTCCGCGCAGGCCTGCTCGTCCTGCATGGGCGGTATCCTGATCCCTGCCATGGTCAAGGAGGGGTACTCGGCCCAGGAGGCCGCGGGCGTAATTGCCAGCGCCTCCACCTGCGGACCGATCATCCCGCCGAGCATCATCATGGTGGTCTACGCGACCGCGGTCGGCGTCTCGGTCGGCTCGATGTTCATGGGCGGCGTCGTGCCGGGCATCCTGTGCGGCCTGATCCTGATGCTTGTGGTGCTGCTGCGCGACCGTGTGGTCCATTTCCCGAAGCGCACGGAACACCTGTCCGCGGGCGAGATCAAGCGGACCATCATTGACGGCCTGCTGCCGCTGGGTATGCCGCTGATTGTTGTTGGCGGCATCATGGGCGGTATCATGACGCCTACCGAGGCCGGCGCGATTTCGGTTGTATACGCGCTTCTGGTCAGCCTGTTCATCACCAAAACGCTCAAGATCCGTGAGATTGGACCAATCCTGCTGCAGGGCGTCAACAGCGCGGCCCCGCTGCTGCTGATTATCGCCTGCGCCAAGGTTTTCAGCTACGGCCTTACCGCGCTGCAGATGCCTGTGATCGTGAACGACCTGATCCTCTCGATCATCGATAACAAGTACATGTTCCTGCTTCTGGTCAACATCCTGCTGCTCATCATGGGCATGTTTATGGATGGCGGCGCTTCGGTTATCATCCTGGCTCCCATCCTGGCGCCGGTAGCGGCGTCCATGGGGATCAGCCTGATTCACTTCGGCATTATCATGGCCTTCAACCTGACCATCGGCAACATCACGCCGCCCCTGGGCTACTGCCTGTTCATCACCTCCAAGATTGCCGGTATTCCGGTTGAAAAAGCAATTAAGGGTACCATTCCCTATATGCTATCCGAAGTGCTCTGCCTGCTTCTGATTACCTATATCCCGTTCCTGGTTCTCGGGCTCCCCTCCTTCCTCGGCATGGCGATTTAATCCTGCTCTCTGGCGGACGTAAACGCCGGAAAATATCTGTATGCTTACCAAACCAACCATACTATTGATTGAAAAGGAGATTTACCATGAAAAAGAAGTTCACTCTGGCACTGGCCTGTGTCATGGCAATGACGACAATGCTCACCGCCTGCGGCGGTTCCGGCCAAACCCCTGCCTCCGATGGTTCCAGCGGTGCGATTACGGTAAAATATTCCGTCACCTTCCCCGCTACCGGCACGCAGGCGGATGGCGCCAATGCGTTGGCTGAGCTGATCGAGGAGTGCTCGGAGGGCCGGCTGAAAATGGAGTTCTATCCCTCCTCCCAGCTGGGTGACAAGGCCGCGACTTTTGAGGGTCTGAAGGCAGGCACCATGGAGATGACCGAATGCGCCGCCACCGATCTGTCCGCCTTCAACGATATGTGGTCAGTATTCTCCCTGCCGTATCTGTGGGAGGACGGAAGCCAGGCCGTGAACACCGTTATGGATGACGAGGTGAAAGCGGTGCTGGAGGCCAATGCGGAGGAAAACGGCTTCAAGATCATCGCATGGACGGACATCGGCAGCCGCAGCGTGCTGAACCAGAAGCATGCCGTGAATACGGTTGACGACCTCAACGGCCTGAAGCTGCGCTGTATGGAGGATGCCGTTCTGGCGGATACCGTAAACGCGATGGGCGCGATTGGAACCCCCATGGCTTCCAGCGAGATCTACACCGCCCTGCAGCAGGGTACCATCGACGGCCTGGACCACACCCCCTCCGTCATCGCCGCCAATAGCTGGTATGAGCTGTGCAAGTACTTCACGCTGACCGAGCACTTTACCATTCCGGACCCGGTTTTTGTCAGCAAGGTATGGTTCGACAACCTTTCGGCAGAAAACCAGGAAGCGCTCCTCGAAGCCGGCGAGAAGTTTGCCGATCAGTGGAATAACGAGATCTGGCCGGCAGCCACCGAGGAAGGCATGAAGGTCATGGAGGAAAACGGCGTTGAGATCCTGGAAGTAGATAAGGAAGCGTTCCAGGCAAAGACGCAGCCTGTTGTCGATGAATTTTTATCCAAGGCGAGCGATGGCCAGAAAGCGCTGTACGAGCTGCTCGTTGCGACCCGCGAAAAATACTGATTCGTGCCGCTGGATGGAATGTGGTAGCGGTTAACTGAATAGCGGCCCTCGTTTCGGCTCTGTACTCATCTTAAAAGCTGAGAAAAGAGAAGGAATGAGGGCCGTTTGAATAAAAATGATCTTTATGCCTGGGAAATGGCCGGAACGTCCGGCTTGGAGTTTCCAGGATGCGGAAAGGATAGGTGCTGCTATGAAAATAGGTGGGTTTGGCAAAATAAAAGACTATCTGCCGATTGCAGAGGCGGGATATGATTTCGCAGAATTGGATGTCCCCGAGATCGCGGATCTAAGCGGGGAAGCACTGGATGAATTGAAAAAGAGCATAAAAACCGGCGTGCCGATACAGGTTGGTTCCCGCCTGCTGCCGGTGGCAGAGCCGCTGTTTTTCGAGGAAGGATTTGAACCCGAATCGCTGGAGCCATACCTGGAAGAGGCCTGCAGAAAAACGGCGAGGCTTGGTATCCGTACCCTTATCCTGGGGAACGGCAAGGCGCGCTGGATACGGACGGCGTCAGAACGGCCGAAGGAAGAGGCGTTCATAGAAGCGCTGCGCCTGATGGCGCGTAAAGCGGAGGAAAATCATCAGGAACTGATTCTGGAGCCGCTGGGACCGAAATATTCAAACTATATCAATACAGTTGTACAAGCGGTGCAGCTGATAGAAAAAGTAAAAATAAACAACCTTTTTACCATGGCGGATCTTCGGCATATGGTAGCGGCCGGAGAGCCGTTTCAGGATTTGCAAACCTATTTGCCGTATATTCATCATATCCACATGGATTATCCGCTTTCCTATCCGGAAAGAAACTATCCTTCTGTGAGGGACGGTTATGATTACCGTGTGTTTCTTGACAGCCTGGAGCGGGCGGGCTATGACGGCACGCTGACCATTGAAGCCGATATCCCCGAAAACTGGCATGAGGCCTGCCGGCAGGTCATGGAGGTGCTGGAAAAATAGCAGGATTTGACCAAAGGCAGCCAGCGCGCTGGGAAAGGCCTGGAAGCAGGCAGCGGAGCGATGAGCTGAAGCGGTGCAGACAACGGAAAAGGAGAGCATGATGTACGAAAAAAGATTATCCGGCGTGGTTATTCCGACTATTACGCCGATGCACGAAGATGGATCAATAGATGGGCGCTCGCTGGCGGGCTTTACGGAATATCTGGTGCAGGCGGGGGTGGACTGTC